>JADFHG010000563.1 GCA_022567365.1 Planctomycetota bacterium
CGACGCTCAAGACCGCCACTGGATCCTAACAGCCCGTCCAACAAACCTGATCTGTCTGTGTGGCACCAGTTTTCAACCGGTGAAAACAGGTGTGGCATCGGCTAATAGCCGGTGAAAAGACGGGCTAATACGCTTCTGGATAAGTCCCCGCGTGCCTGTTCGGGCGGGTGGCCCTCTTATCCGAACCTAGGGCCGTGAGGGCGGGAACGCGCTTTCACTGGAAAGGCCGGCTTGCTCGTGGTCAAGCCGCTTACTGACGGGCGCGGTTCGGATCAGGAAACGCCGCCAAACCGTCTGCGCAACCTCATGGATCCAACGAACGAACGAATCCAGATGCGTATATTAGCCCGTGCCACACCTTTTCAACGGGCTGCCAACCATTGGTTAGCCGAGATCGCCGATGGCTTGTTTGACGCATCGGAAACCACTCACGAGCATCAGACGGTCCTCGCTGCAGGCACACCCGCATGAAAGTGCAGACTGACGATCCGCGAGAGAATCTCCGTGGCGCTTCGGAGCCCCGAGACGTCAAGACGATGCGCTCGCGTCGACGGATTGTAATCGCGGGATGGGCGCTGCTGCTCATCTTTGTCGCTGTGGTCGCGTGGTCGGGGGGGATCCAGACCAACGCCCGTCTATACCAAGCGGCCTATGCGTGCGGCTTCGTGGGATTCGTCCTGCTGATTCGCGTCGTGGCGTGGCGATCCGACGTGACGGGTGTCGGGCGATGGGGTTGGTGGCTTCTCGGGTGCATCCTGATTCGGGTGGCGCTGATCGGTACTCAGCCAAGCGACGATCTCTACCGATGCGTCTGGGAAGGGCGCGTCCAGGTCGCCGGCCACAACCCATACGCGCACGCGCCCAACAGCGACGAATTGATCGATTTGCGTGACGATACATGGCACCTAATCAACCACCCGGACTATCCCGCGATCTACCCGCCGATCGCCCAAGTGCAGTTCGCCGCCCTGGCGCTCCTCCAACCGTCAATACATCTCCTCAAGGCGATGCATGTCGTGTGGGACGTTCTCGTCGTGGTGGTCCTGGGATCCTGCCTCCGAAACCGCGGATTGCCGCCCCACGGCGCCATCGTGTACGGGCTGTGCCCTCTGGTCATCTCGGCGTTCGCGGTCGAGGGACACGTGGACAGCCTGATGCTGCTCTTCATCGCACTCGCCGTTCACAGCATGGGCCGAAAGCGAATCGTCCTTGCGGGGGCGATGCTCGGTGCGGCGGTGGCCGCGAAGACGACCGCTATCGTATTCGTGCCATGGCTTATCATACGTCACCCACGCGCGGCCGGCGCGGCGATCGGAGTGGTGGTCGCGTGCTACTTGCCCTATGCGGCGGCGGGAACCGGTCTATTTGAGAGCGTCTTGCGATTCACTCGCGAGAGCGAGTTCTTCAGTCTGCTCGCCGCTCTGGGAATCGCCGATTTCGAAACGGAGTCGTCGCGACGGCTGATCGGCTTCGTGCTGGCGGGCGTCCTCTTGTTCCTGGCCTTGCGCCGGCGCGAATTCACACGGTTCGCCTTACCGGCCGCCGAAATGACCGTCGTGTTGATACCGATCGTTCACTATTGGTATCTGACCATGGTCGTGATGTTCGTCACGTTTCACCGCCGTTGGTGCTGGATCGCCGCCGCCGCCGCCATGGTCGTATATTTCGAAGCCGAGCGGGCGCGCTCGCGGACCGGAACGTGGTCGATGCCGGTGTGGGTCCCGGTCACCGTTTGGGGCGTGCTCGGCGCTGCGTTTGTGATCGAATGGTTCGCCCGTCGCATTGAGACAGGCGCCAGGGCAGCGCACACGCCCGCTTCCGAGTGGCCGTCAGGTGGACGCGGGTGCGGGAACCAACGCGAGGATCGCCTTGGATAGCGCGTTTCGGTCGATCGGTTTTATCGCCAAATCGTCAAATCCCGCAGCCACGCAGCTGTCGTGGCTCGTACCTAGGGTGTTTGCCGTGAGCGCGATGATCGGGTTGGTGTAACCCTGCTGCCGCAGTGCCCGCGTGGCGGCGAATCCGTCGAGCACCGGCATACACATATCCATGAGAATGACATCGAACGCCCGGCCGTCGCGCCATGCGTCCAGAGCGATACGATTCGCCTCTTGCCCGTTTTCCGCCACGGTCATGTCGGCCCCCGCGCGCTCGAGGAGCAACGAAATCAAACGCCGCGAGTCCGGATCGTCCTCCACCAGGAGTATTCGGCAATCGAGTTTGAGATCGTCCCTCAACGGGGTCGCCGTCGAGGGCAACGGCGCCAAGTCGCCTGACGATCGATCGACCATCCCGCGATAGTCCAGTTTACCCTTACCGCCGTGTGTT
>JADFHG010000071.1 GCA_022567365.1 Planctomycetota bacterium
CACGGTCGATCTGGTGTCCATCCTGTGGCCCGGGGGATCGCAGACCTTCCTGGTCAACGTTCCGGTCAATCAGCAATTGACCGTGGTAGAGGGCGCGCTGCTGCCCGGCGACTGCGATGGTGACGATGACGCAGACCTGGACGACTTCAGCACGTTCGTGAATTGTGCCGGCGGTCCCGGAGAACCAGCGCCTACCGGCTGCCAGTGCGCGGACTTGGACGATGACGGCGACGTCGACTTGCGAGATTTCGGTTTCCTTCAGACGACCTTGACCGGCCCGTAGCAGGCGGGAGAGGCGGGATCCCGCCGGGCGGAGCCACGGGGACGAAACGGGTCGCCCCAATGCGAGCGGCCCGCTCGGAGTCCGGATGGATGAAGATTCCGCTTGAGTCGGGCGGCGCCGTGTGCGGATCAGCGCGCCGGGCGGCGTGTGGTACATCGTCTCCCCCGCGGCGAAATGCCGTGGACCAACCGTTCCCCGGGTGTGAAATTGCCTGTAGCATGGCGGTCCACCTTTTCCGAAGGTGGGGGGCTGGATGATGCGACGAGTGCAACCGCCGGTACGGGGGGCGGGCGCTACATTCTCAACGGGCATGTAGGCTTTGGCTGTGCCGTGTTTGCACAGGCAAGATGGGGGTGCCACACATATAGCTTGGACTCACTCAAGAGGCTGCTATGCAGTTATCGCCCGATGTCCCGCGCGGCGGGATCGAGGGCGTAGATTTCCACACGGCGGTTGCGCGACCGACCGGCGGTGGATTCGTTGTCCGCCATCGGGCGATGTTCCCCGCAGCCGCAGGCGGCGAGACGATGCGGCGCGGTGCCGGCGTTTTGCAGATATCGCGTGACCGCCAGCGCCCGTTCGACACTGAGTTCCCAGTTGTCGGCCCATCCACTGTGCTTGATGGGCGTCGCGTCGGTATGACCGAAGACGAGGATTTCCTTCTCCGCGTATTCGCCCTGAATCGTACTGGCGATGCCGTCCAACGTGCGGCCGGCTTCGGGGCGGATCGTTACCTTGCCCGGGGCGAAAAGCACATTGCCGGGTACGGCGATCATCGCGCCGCCCGGTACGGCCGTCCAACCGTCCGCGGGCGACTCGGTCGGTGTTTGGACCGGCGTCTCGGCTGCGGCCAGTGCACCGCGCAACCCGTTGACCTCGGACACCGCGCGGCGCAGGCGTTCGTCGAGGTCCGCGCGATTGCGTTGGGTGCTCGCAAGATCACCGCGGACCCTGCCGAGCTGGGCGCCCAGATCCGCGTTTCGTTGTTCGAGCAGCGCGATCCGATCCTTATGCTTCGCGCTGCAACCGGAGCCCATCATCACAACCAACATCATCGTTGCCGCCGGAAGCGCGACGGCCTGTGAAATAGATCGATTCATTCCACCAATACTCCTTTTTTGGGTACGAATGCCTTCGTTGCGCCGCCGGGACGCGGCGGCATGTCCGGACGGGGTGAATGCGGGCCTCTGTGCCCCGGCACCCCGCTGAAAAAGTAGCGGTTGCCCCCCCCCGTGGCGGCCGTGGAACACCCAAGAACGTGGGGCAGCGGCACTACCGTCGGGTTCTTCAACAAGCTGCCAGGCTCGGCCGAGGCGTGATCGACGCAAACGCGATCGACGGAGCGTCGCTCAGTCTGCGGGGTGTTCGTCGGTGATGGCGCGTTCGAGTTTTTCATCCAACCGTCGCTCGCGCTCGTCCAGCTCCGCCGCCCGCGCCTTCTGTCGTTCGTCGCTCGCCTTTGCCAGTTGCAGCCGACGAACCTCGCGCACCTCGCGAAGCAAAGTGACACCACGCGACACCACGCACCAGATCGCGAGGGTCGCCAGCGCCGTGCAAAGCATGACCCAGACGACGTTGACCGTCTCATCCGGATCGGTCAGCCAGAAAAACCAAACGGCGACCTCGTGGTTGCGGTTCTTGAAGAGCACGAGACCCACCACGACGACAACCAGAGCCGACAACAGAGTCCGAAGATAGACCTTGAATCGCTTGAATGCAAGGCTCATGGCATAACTCCGCGACCACCGCCCTGTGAAATATGGGAAATCAACAGCGGGACCGCCAGTATCACGTTGTCAACGATCGGCCAGGAGATGATCTCTTCGTAGAAGACCGTGACGGCAAGAAACGACAGGGATAGCCACGGTCCGAGCGGAATCGCCCTCGAGCGCTTGAACGGCAACGCACAGATCCACCCCGTGAGCGCCAGACCGCACGTCAGCATGAACCCGAGCAGCACGATGGGCCAGCCCAAGACGCATCCGGCGGCGGCCATCATGTGGATGTCACCGGTTCCGAGGGCCTCTTTGCCGAACGCGAGGGTGAATACGATGCGTATGAGCCAACCGATTCCGCCCGCGATGATATAACCGGTCGCCGCCCGGGCGATACCGGACAGCGGAGACCAATCGCCCATCATCGGCAGCGACGGTATCGCGATGCTCGCGCGTAGGGCGCTGCCTACGTGATCGGCGACGTCGGGGCGGAAAACGAACAGCCACGCCCCGATTGCTCCGAAGCAGATCGCGGGAAACAACATCCACCACTCGGCGACGGCCATGGCCCGCGCTCCATGGCGCTCCGATTCGATGGCTTCGGCGATCTGGTCGTCCGACTCGCGGACGACGATGCTCTCGCGGAGAATCAGACCGAAGAACAGGACCAGCGGCAGGAGCGCGCGGGGCGCGAACCTGACGCGCGCGTTTCCCGATTCCACGACGGCCATGGCCACAAGGAGCGCCACCAACAACAACCCCGTAACCCAAACGATTGCCCGCGACGGCGAGAACCACGCTTGTGCGTCCATGCGCGGCAACGACGACGTGGTCGAGGGCGGCGGATCTTCGAGGAACTCGCGTTCACCAAAATCTTCCGGATCGACTTCAGGGCTGCAAATGAACAAGACCCAGACCAATCCCAGCCCCCCCAGCATGAGCATCGCCATAAGGGCAGTGCCGTCGTCCGGCGCATACCAGCCGCCTGGCTTGTGGGGTGTCCACAACGCGTGCATCGCGAAACCGAACATCGTCGCGAAGTTGGTAAACCGGATGTCGACCCAATAATGCTCCAGATCGATCGCGGACATCGAGAGAAGACACGCGAAGAGAACCATGTGTGCGAGAAGGATCGGCCAATCGTGAGTGATGTGTTCGGTTAGGCCGTAGGAGCCCCATAGCGTGCTGCCTCGCACCTCGCCCACAAAAAACGCGTCGAGCAGCACGAGCACGACGAGCGCCATCGAGATCTCGATCACCGGGTATCGCACCGAAATCGGGGCGGCGCAGTAGTGGCAACGGCCGCGCAGGAGAATAAAGCTGATCACCGGTATGTTGTGGTACCAGCGGATCCGGTGGTGGCAGAGCGGGCAGGTCGACCAACGCGGGTTTCTCAGGGAAATGTCGCGCGGCAGGCGATAGATTACGGCGTTTAGGAAGCTCCCAATCCCTAGACCGATTGCCGTGAAGAACAGCAGCCACCACAGCGTCACAATCAGCATTGGCGCGGCGCCTTCCTGGTGGACCTTGTGCGATCGCCCAACACCCGGGAATCTGGATTCCCCCGCAGTACGGCGACTGCGACCAATCTCACCGCGCGATCGCCGCCGTTTGAGGAATGATGCCAGGCCGCAGGACTGTTGTTGATGCCGTGTCGTTCTCTGGAAACGGATGATCGCGCGGGCCGAGGCCCGTGGCGCGGCGCATGCCGCCAATCCAGCGCTGTCATACCGGGCGGAGCATTGGGAACGCGCATGATCCTCGGTTTCCGATCAGTCGTCCTCGCAGTCCGTTGAAACAGTGCGGCGCGGGCTAATAGCCCGTCTTGTCACCGGCTGTTAGCCGGTGCCACACCTGTTTTCACCGGTTGAAGACCGGTGCCACACATACAAATCAGATCTCTTCAACGGCCCGCTAGGGTTTGGAATGCGTACCGTCGCACCATGGCATGTTGCCACTACGGTGACATTGGCAGATCGCCTTCTTGCCGGGCGCGTCGACGTCGACCACGTTCGGACTCAACCCCGTACCTTCGCGGCTGTGGGATCCGTCGCAATACGGGAGATTCGCGGAGAGTCCGCAAGCGCAATAGGCCTTTTTCCCTGGAGTCTCGTCGATTACGATCGGACTCGTGCCGTGTTTCGGTTCTGCCATCGCACCATCCCTTTAGCGAAGTTGTCACGTCAGGTGTTGTGCGGACCACCGCACATTACGATTCAATGCACAAGTGATCCTATCAGCCCCCCAAGGATTCGCAAACCGCGTCGGGGTGTGCCTTTTGCGACCGTCGACATTCAGCCGCAATCGGGCGATAGCCGTTCTCGGATACGCTTGATCGATCAAGGCCCCTCATCCAACCGAACGACGCCGCCGAGCGCGGGTCTTCCATGACGAGGTGTCGCACGAACCGGTCCTCCGGACGGATGCGGCTTCACGCGATGCCATCGATCTAATAGCCCGTTGAAAAACAGGATGTCTTGTGGGACCGACTTTCCAGTCGGTCGTTTTCGGCACACCAGCGGCGTATGACCGACTAGGAAGTCGGCGCCACAGACTTTTTTTTCAACGAGCGGTTATGCGCGATGCAATCGACCCAAAGCTTCAGATCGCCTCGAGGTGCTTCACGAAATCGGAGATAATCCATTCCGGCGTGGAGGCGCCCGCCGTTATCCCGGCGACGCTCTTGCCCGTCACCATGGAAGAATCGAATTGCGACAACGTTTCCAAATGGTACGTCTCGCACTCATCCTCGCACAGCCGTGCGAGTTCCTTTGTATTGGCCGAGTGGAGCCCTCCGAGCACGAACATGACGTCCACTTCCCGTGCGAGCGCGGTCGCTGCTTCTTGCCGGCGGGTGACCTCGAGGCACAGCGTGTTGACGATCTTCACTTCGCGGAACGGGCGGACAAGGATGCTCGATATGACGTCGGCCACGTACTCGGGAGAGTGCGTGGTCTGCGCGACGATTCCGATGCGCTCGAAGTACGGGAGGGCCTCGTCAAGATCCGTCTCGTGGTCGATGACCGTGACGTTCGGGGCATAGCCGATCACGCCTTTGACCTCCGGGTGATTCGGATCGCCGATCATGACCACGCGGTATCCGTCTTCGTGGAGCTTGCGAACGGAGTCCTGTGCGCGCTTCACGAGCACACACGTTGCATCCACGATCGAGAGACCGCGCTCTTCGGCCCGCGCGTACGTTTCCGGTGGTGCCCCGTGAGAACGAAGCAGGAGGATCTTGTCCGGATCCACCGTTTCCAAATCGCCCGATTGATCGAGCCCCTCCGCCTCCAGTTTATGCACGACTTCCTTGTTGTGGATGACCGGACCCAGCGCGACGACGTTCCCGACGCCGTGCTCGCGCACCGCAGCCTGGGCCGTCTCGATGGCGTCCTCGACCCCGAAGCAAAATCCTCGCGAACTGGCAAGAAGAACCTTCATGCGAATATGCGTCTTTGGTTAGCGGTCATGGGTTGTCAGTTGCCAGGAATAAGTCGTCAGTAGCGGCCGCCCCCCGTGGCGGCCGTTGGACGGCGATAGCGGTATCAAAAGCCACGTCTGCCACGGGGGGCGAGCGCTACCCCGGGGTTTTTCAACGGGCTGCTGGCCATCGATCGCCGAACTCCCCGTCCATCATGCAGCGACGATACACACCAGGGGAATGATAGTCGCGATCGCCGACAGAGACCAGCGTGGAACCGCCGCAAGAGCCGATGGGGTATTCGGGCGTATCGAAAGTTCGCTGGGCAAAATTGTCGGCGACTCTCGCATGACCATTGCTTCGGGCCATAGGCACGCTCCGCCCAAAGCGATTTTCCATGCCGGCGTAGTTCGACAACGGTGCATCGGTTACGCACACGAGCCGGTCGCCGGTCGCGCTATTTCCGCTTCACACTCAAAATGCAACGTGCAAGCGCCGGTTCTTTGCCCATCAGATGCGCGAGGTGATAGTTCAGCGCCCGGAAGGGACCGAGGTAGTCCGATTGTTGGCCACCGTCGTCCCCACCGCACGCCTCGCCTGGACCACGATTGTCGGCAAGCAGCCGGCGCGTGATCGGTGTCACGGCCCGTTTCTCGCGCTGCGCGGGCGCGCACGTCTTGCAGAGCATGCCGCCCTCGAACGACGAAAAATGCGTGAGCGAGGTGGCCTTGCCGCACTTGACGCAGCGGTGCAACTCCGGCATGAGGCCGATGCCCACAAGCAGCGCGCGCTGAAAGAAGTACAACGGAGTGATCACGTCGGTAGCATCGACGAGCCTCGTCAATAGTTCGACAAGCGCGCCGAATATCGACTCGTGCGGATCCCAATCCTCGGTCAATCCCGCCGTCACATCGACCGCGTATTGGCCGGCATGGATTCGCCCGATCCGCTCGCGGAGCCCGCCCAGACCGAGCGTCTGCTTCCATTCCGTCAGTGAAGCGAGGCCCGAGCTCGTCTCGCGCCCACCGCTGAAGACTGCGACGCCCACCTCGAGAAGGTCGATTCCCACCGCGCAGCGCGTCTTGGTGCTCCGCTTGATGCCCTTTGCGATCACGCGCACCTTGCCGTGTTCGCGCGTGAAGAGCACGACAATTTGGGACGTCTCGGAATAGTCGTGCCGCCGCAAGACGACGGAACGGTCGCGAATCGCAGCCATGGCCATATCGTATGCGAATCGGGTAGACTGCAAAGGCGGAGAGCGATGAAGCCCGTTGCCCTCGCGCGCGAACTCCGTCGGGCGGTCTCGTTGGAAATGTAGCGGCCGCCCCCCGTGGCGGCCGACGAACCCCAACACCGTGCGCGGCCAACACCACCGTCGGACAAGAGCACGCGCTGCCGGCCGTCGCCGCATGAGCGCGAAAAGGCCAATGAGAGCCCCGGCATGAACAACATCATCACCATCACGCTCAACACCGCGATCGACCGCGTCATGGAGGTGGACGGATTCGCGATCGGACGGCACACGCGCGGCCGCCTCATCGGGCGCGTCCCGGCGGGCAAGGGGGTCAACGTCTCTCGGGCGTTGGCCGCGCTCGGCGTGCCCAACGTGGCGACGGGTTTCGTCGGGCGCGAAGAATTCGACCTCTACGAACGCTCCCTTGGAGATGACGGCGTGGCCTCGCAATTCCTCGCGGTCGAGGGCACCACGCGCGAAAACCTGACCGTCATCGACCCGTCGGCCGGCTTGGAGACCCACATCCGCGACGAGGGCTTCGACGTCGCCCCCGCCGATCTGGTCCGGTTGGGCAACAAGCTCAACCTGTTGGCCAAGGCGGATGATCTCGTGGTAATCTCCGGATCGCTGCCGAGGGGCGTCGATGTTTCCGACGCCGCCCACTTGATCGAGATCGCGGAGAACAAGGGCGCGCACGTCGCCGTCGACGGTTCCGGCGAAATGCTTCGCGCGCTCGAGGGCCGGTCGATGTGGCTGCTCAAACCCAACCGCGACGAGTTGGCGGCGCTCGCGCCCACCGCGATCGAAAACGACGAAGCGCTGATCGAGATCGGGCGCGACCTTTCCGAGCGCGTCCATTTCGTCATCGTCAGTTGCGGCGCGGCCGGCGGCTATCTGTTCATCCGCGGATCAGCGCTCATCGGGCAGGTCGATATGGACACATCACGCGCCGTGAGCAGCGTCGGTTGCGGCGACTGCATGCTCGCGGGGTTCATCGCATCTCGCAAGCGGGGCGACGACGCACGATCGGCCTACCGCTATGCCCTCGCCGTCGCGACCGCCGCCGCAATCCATACACTGCCCGGTCGATTCGATCTCGCGCTGGTCGAGGAACTCCTCCCGCGCGTCAGTGTCGAGCCGGTTTGACGTATTGGGCAGGGCGGTTTGCGCTGATTCCTCACGACACGCCCGAGCCTCGCCACGAAGTGTTGGCGTGAGCGCTTGACACCACAATGTCCGCTCCCTTACGGTCACGGTTCGGATTTGGATGGTTCTCGTGAGCCCGCCATTGCTATTCGTAAGGATGCACTAGCCCCCGAGGAGAAGACAGATGGCGTCACCCACTCAGTCAGGCGGTAAGATCTGCGCGATTTGCCACGAGGATTGCTCTTCGCGCGCACGCACCAAAGACCGGGCCGGGCGTTACTATTGCCAGGAATGCTTTGACGCTGCGATGAAGAAGAAGGCCGCCCGCAAGAAGGCGGTCGCGGCACCTCCACCACCACCGGCGGATGATGGGTTAGGGCTGCTCGAGGATTTCGCGGCGGCTGCGTCGAGCGCTCCCGGCGTGGAATTGGCCGATCCCGACGCGCCGGTGGCTGCGGCGCAACCCATGCACGCCCATGGCGGCGGCGTTGCTCGACCGGCGGGGGCGAATCGTGAGGTCAGCGGCGGGGTGCCGGAGTTCATCAAGCAGCCGTGGTTCGCATTTGTGGCTCCCACGCTGATCCTGGGCGTGCTCTATTTGGTCGCTAGGGGCAGTCCGGATACCGCCGTCATCTTCCTATTGCCGCAGTTTCTCTTCAGCTTGGTCGCGGGCGTGCTCGTCCTGATTCAAGCGTTTCGGACGGGGATCGTCGCCGGCATACTCACGTTCTGCTTGTTTCCCTACACCATCTACTTCGCGTTCGCAGTGAACGACAACCCGCACATCAAGGCGCTGTTTGGTGTCTCCCTTATTTCCTCAATACCGGCCTACATAATGATTTTTCAAATGGGTATCAACATGGTGACACCTATCGGTCAGGCACCGTGAGCACGGTCGCTCCACTAGACTCCCGACCAAAGGCGACGTGCGTCAGGGCCACACCGCCCGGCGCTGCGCGGCGGGCGCCCCACACGTTGCTCTTGAGCCGCACAAGCATATTCGTAGCGTGGGCGGGACTTCTGCTGGCAACGCTGCATCCTCCCCACGGTCTCGGCGTACCGCTCTGCTGGTTCAAGGCTACATCCGGGGCGCCTTGCTGGGGATGCGGTCTGTCCCGCAGCTTCAGTTGCTATGCTCGCGGCATGTTCGCCGAGGGTTGGTCATATCATCCCTTCGGACTGGTCTTCATGGCGGTCCTATTGGGCATCGCGGGCGTCAGCCTGCTACCTACTCGCTTGCGTCATCGTCCGGCCGCGGTGCTCGATCGGTTTCCGCGAATTACGCAAACGGGCTATTTCGTTCTGGTGACATTGTTCGTCACATTCGGAACGCTGCGCGCACTGCTCGAGATTGCCTGGTAGCGAGCCGTTGAAAAACCGGCCAACCGAATGGGAATGTGTGCCTTTTGGCGTTCCATGTCCGCCACGGGGGGCGTACGCTACTTCTCCTACGTCCGCCACGGGGGGACGCTACTTCGGACTGCCGGCGGCTTGGTGAACCATGTGCGGCACGGGCTACCAGCCGGTGTCTTCACCGGCAAGATGCCGGTGCCACACGGATCAACAGCCGTCGGTCAACTGGCTATTAGGGCTTTTCCTTGCAATCGCAAACGAGGC
Organism: Planctomycetota bacterium; assembly: GCA_022567365.1. GTDB lineage: Bacteria > Planctomycetota > Phycisphaerae > UBA1845 > UBA1845 > JADFHG01. The sequence goes on from JADFHG010000071.1 coordinate 9,417, forward strand.
GGCCGCATCCCGGACAGCCGGTTCCATATTTCGCCGTAAGGGCGGCCGTCAGATCGACGTTGTTGATATTGGCCAGGGTGACGAGCCATGCGATGACGTCGGCGAACTCCTCGCACTGCTCTTCGTGCGTGCCTTCGCGCAGGGCCGTTGCGAGTTCACCGATTTCCTCGCTGAGCCATAAGAATGTAGCGGGCGTTCCGCGTTTGCGATCCTTCTCGCTGTACATCTTTTCGATGAGCGCCTGTAGCTCGGCGATAGTCATTGAGCGATCCCCTTCGTGCGCGTCAGGCAAGCGACTTGTAGTATTCGATCGCCCGTCCGAGCCCGTCCTCGAACGAGACGATCGGCTCGAATCCGAGCAGCTTCTTCGCCAGTGCGATGTCCGCGGCGGAGTGCATGACGTCGCCCGTTCGCGGCGGTAGGTATTCGGGACGAACGTTCTTGCCCAGCGCCTTGTTGATCGCCTCGATCACGCGGTTGATGCTGATCTTTCCGCCGCACGCGCAGTTGATCACCTCACCGCGCGTCTTCCGCACCTTCATCGCGAGCACGTTTCCGTGGACCACATTGTCGATGTGCGTAAAGTCGCGAGTTTGCTCGCCGTCACCAAACACCTTGGGCGGCACGCCCCGAAGAATGGACACCACGAACGCCGGGATTGCAGCCGCATAGTCGCTGGCAGGATCCTGACGCGCACCGAACACGTTAAAATAACGAAGCGAGATCGTCTCGAGCCCGTAGCATTTATAGAACGCCGTGCAATACGCCTCGCCGGCGAGCTTTTGCACCGCATAGGGACTGAGCGGCGTCGCCTTCATTCGCTCGGTCTTTGGGAGCTTGTCCGAGTCGCCATAGGCCGAACTGCTCGCCGCATAGATGACCCGCTTCACCTTGTGGTGCACGGCCGAGAGGAGAAGGTTAAACGTTCCGTTGATGTTCGTGTCATGACTGGGCTCGGGATCATCGACGGACCTCGGTACCGAGGCGAGCGCGGCCTCGTGAAACACGTATTCGATGCCGAGACAGGCGCGGAGACATTCCTCCGGATGGCACAAGTCGCCCTCGATGAACTCAAAACGGTCGGCTACGTGTTCGAGGTTTGCGCGCGACCCGCTCGAAAGGTTGTCGAATACCCGGACCTGATGCCCGAGCTCGACGAACTTCGTAACCAAGTGGGAACCGATAAAACCGGCGCCCCCGGTAACCAGAATGTTGGCCATGCATACTCTCGCTTATCATCGGACGGCGCCCCGCTACGCAGCAGCAGCCGGTTGAAGAATCCCTGGTAGCGTTCGCCCCCCCCCGTGGCGGACGTGGCTTCCCAGACCGCGATCGCCGACCTTCGGCCGCCACGGGGGGCGGCCGCTACTTTTTAGACGGATAACCAATTCTTCAACAGCCTGCTACGGAAACGCCTGCTCCAGCGCGGGGTTCTTTGCTAG
>JADFHG010000564.1 GCA_022567365.1 Planctomycetota bacterium
AGGTCATGGGAATCGACCCGTCTTATCCCCTCGCGTTCGCCAAGGCCATGCTCGCGGCCGGCATCGACCTGCCCACCTCGGGAAAGGTGTTGGTCAGCGTGAACGATCCGGACAAACCGCGGGTGGTATCGATCGCCCGCGACCTGCGCGAGTTGGGATTCGAGCTGGTCTCGACGATCGGTACACACAAGATGCTGGCCGAACACGGTATCGAATCCACAATTGTCTCCAAATCCGGCGACGTCGGGCATCCGTTCCTGTTGGACATGATTCTGCAAAAGAAACTCGACCTGCTTATCAACACGCCGATCCATACCGGCAGCGCGTCCGACGAGGGGCGATGGCGGGCCGCGTCGCTGCGCGTCGGAATCCCATTGATTACGACGCTCGCCGGGGCGCGGGCGGCGGTCGGCGCGATCGAGGCGATGAAGACCAATGAAATGAAGGTCGCCGCGTTGCAGGACTATCTCGCGGACGGGAGGGCGTCATGATCGCCAAGCTCGCGCTGGAAGACGGCTGTGTATTTACGGGTCGATCGTTCGGCGCCCCCGGCACGCGGACCGGCGAGGTCGTCTTCAATACGTCGATGACCGGTTATCAGGAAATCCTCACCGACCCGTCGTACTGCGGCCAGATCGTCACCATGACGTTTCCGCTCATCGGCAACTATGGGGTGAACCCGGGGGACTTCGAATCGGTCAGGCCGTTTCTGTCGGGCATGGTCGTAAAGGAACTCCCAACGCGGCCGAGCAACTTCGCGGCCACCGGCTCGCTCGCGGACCTGCTCGCCGACCACGGAATCATGGGGCTATGCGACGTCGATACGCGGGCCCTGACGCGGCGAGTGCGCATGCAGGGTGCCCTTCGCGGCGTCCTTTCGACCGAGATTCTGGATGACGTTCAACTGGTGAATATGGCGTCGCAGGCGGACGCGATGGTCGGGGCCAACCTGGTCGAGCGCGTCAGCCCCGAGGCGGAGGCGCAATGGGAAGAGCCGCTTCGCACCTGTGAAGACGACGGGGGCTCGAGCGAATGCGGCGCGGGTTCGATCGACCGCCGTGCGAACTCCATCAAAGGCGGCGCCGTATCGAGTGGAGGCAGTGCCAGCAGACGGCACATCGTCGCCATCGACTGCGGCATCAAACACAACATCCTTCGCTATCTCGTCTCGAGCGGCGCCCGTGTGACCGTCGTCCCGTCGGGCACTTCCGCCGGGAGAATCAAGGAGCACGAACCCGACGGGATCCTCGTCGGCAACGGACCGGGTGATCCCGGGGCGGTTACGCAGACGATCGACGCGCTACGGGAATTGATCGGAACCTATCCCATATTCGGCATCTGCCTGGGTCATCAGATGCTCGCGCTCGCGCTGGGCGCCGACACGTACAAACTCAAGTTCGGTCACCACGGCGCCAACCATCCGGTAATGAACCACCAAACCGATCGCGTCGAGATCACCGCGCAAAACCACGGGTTCGCCGTCGACGTCGCGTCGCTGACGCGCGTCGGCGGGATCGTAACCCATACCAACCTCAACGACGAAAGCCTCGAGGGATTCGCCCATCCGGACAAGCAGTTGATGGCCGTACAATTCCACCCCGAAGCCGGCCCCGGCCCCAACGATTCGACGTACTTGTTTGAGACGTTTCTGGAATCAATTTGACGTTTCTCGAATCGGTCGCGGTAGAACCCCGGCTTTCCCCGGGGTCCTACCGCGACCGGTCAGACAAACCGATTGGACTGCACCGCGAGGGACTTGAACCCCCGACCCGCTGATTAAGAATCAGCGACCCGCCCGATAATTCGGCCCTTTCGTGCCACCCAGTGCCGTTTGTTGTACGTCGGCGTGGGCTGTTGTACTCCTCGTTGCACCCAGAATCGGGCCGGGGTGGTTGTTGCACCGGGGGATGCAGCGGCGGCGTTGACAGGCGCAACGATTGAGATAGGTTTTCTCTCGGGGGTGGCGACGGCCACGTAACGCCCGACGCCAGACGGTTCTGCACTCCAGGCCGTCGGCGTCGAGCGACCGGACAAACGCAATGGAGTGCAGCATGTCAGAAGAAACGCCCGTTGAACTCGCGATCCTCCAGGTCGTCAACGATCTAATGTTCGTTGGAAGGCAGGGGACGGCGAATCTTCAGCGGGAACGAGCGACGATTCTTGCACACAACGAGGATCACCCGGAGCACCAAACTGACATTGTCGAGTTAATCGGTCACGTCGTTTCTTGTGGTGTCCATCGCGGCACAACGTCATTTGATCAAGTTCACGAAATGCTGGTCGCTGCCGAATTCCAAAACCTCCACGCCTAGTT
>JADFHG010000072.1 GCA_022567365.1 Planctomycetota bacterium
CGCCATCGCGCGATCCCGACCCGTGGGGCAGTTGGGGGGGGGGCGGGATCGCGCGATGGCGCGGTGAGATCGCGCGGGCTGGAACCCGTGGCTCGGGGGCGTCGTTATGGATCGACTGCACGGGACGCACATTGGGTTTTCGGTACAATCGCGCATGACCGATGGACGGCGCGATTGCCCGTGCACTCCCTTGTGTGGGGTCAAGTCGCCCGGCCGTGTGTGTGATTGCTCTTCGTTAGGATTCGAGCGTGAGAGGCTCCTCTTATTCGATCGCCGCTGGTTTCGCCGCGCTGTTTGCGGTGTGTATCATCGCATACTCGCCCGCGCTCGAGGGCGGATTCGTATGGGACGACGACAAGTACGTCTCCGAGAATCCTGCGCTACGGAGCCTGCATGGCCTTGGTCGCGTCTGGTTCGAGTTCGACGCGACCCCGCAGTATTACCCCCTCGTCTTCACCGTGTTTTGGGTGGAGTATCAACTGTGGGGGCTGAATCCGCTGGGTTATCATATCGTCAACGTCGCCCTGCACGCGCTGTGTGCGACGCTGCTGTGGCGGGTGCTTGGGCGGCTGACGGTACCCGGTGCGGGATTCGCGGCCGCCGTCTTTGCGCTGCACCCGGTACACGTCGAATCGGTGGCATGGATTACCGAGTGTAAGAACGTCTTATCCGGGGCGTTCTACTTGGCCGCGGCGCTCGCATACCTGCGGTTTTGCGGAATCGGCACGGCGAACGACGACGGCGCCGGCGATCGATCCGACGGAATGCACGTCGAAGAAAACGATGGATGCAAGGGCGCCGGCGCCACGGAAAACGCCCGCGCGAAGGTCGGTGCGACCCCGTCATATGGACTCTACTTCCTGTCGATCGTGCTGTTCGCCTGCGCCCTTTTGAGCAAGACGGTCACCTGTTCCCTGCCGGCCGTCTTGTTGCTCGTTCTCTGGTGGAAACGGGATCGATTGGTTTGGGTTGACGGGCTGCGCTTGCTCCCCATGTTCGCGATGGGTCTCGCCATGGGGGGCCTCACCGCGTGGGTGGAGACGAGCCTTGTCGGTGCGCGACGGGTCGATTGGTCGGTGGACGTGCTGGATCGATGGTTGGTCGCGGGCCGGGCGTTTTGGTTCTATCTGGGAAAGCTCGTGTGGCCCGATCCGCTCATTTTCATCTATCCACGTTGGTCGATCGATTCGAGCGCGTTTTGGCAATATGTATATCCCATTGCCGCGATCAGCAGTCTCGTGGCCCTGTGGATCGCGCGGCGTAGGACCGGCAGGGCGGTGCCGGTGGCCCTGTTTTTTTTCGCCGGAACGCTCCTGCCCGCGCTCGGGTTCTTCAAGGTCTATTTCATGCGGTTTTCATACGTAGCCGACCATTTTCAATACCTGGCGAGTATCGGGCCGATCGCGCTATTTTGCGGGTTGCTCGCAAAGGCCGTCGAACGGTTGGCCGCATACAATGCGGACCGCTCCTCGGTCTTGGGTCGGACGATTGACGATGCGATGCATCAGAGGGCGAACCCAGTAAACGAAGACTCAACCGAAGTCGCAACACCGCGCGGGCTGAAGCCCGCGGCTCAGAAGAAAGTCCCGACGCCCGCCGACACGCGAAGTGTGCCGAAGTCCGCCGAGGGAAAGCCAGTGCTGACGTTCGCGGCGCGTGGGGCGGTGGGGCGGTCGCAAGGTCGCATTGCGTCCACCGGGCGCTTGCCGATCGCCGTGGGCCTGTTGCTGCTCGCGATTCTCGGGTTGCGGACTTGGGCGCAGTCGACGGCGTACATCACGGCCGAAGTGCTTTGGCTCGATACGCTTTCGAAAAACCCCACGGCGTGGATCGCCCACAACAACCTCGGGATGATTCGCAAGTCTCGTGGGGAAGTCGCAGCAGCAGCCGCCGGCTTTGCCGAAGCGATTCGCCTCAACCCGCGATGCGACGATGCGCACGTCAACCTCGGTGTGATTCACGCGGAGCACGGGCGATTCGACGCGGCTTCCGCCTGCTTTCGCGAAGCGCTCCGCCACCGCCCCGATTCGTTCGAGGCGTATCGGAATCTGGGATCGGTCATGCTGATGCAGGGGCGGTTCGAGGATGCCGAGCGCGCCTACCGCAAGGCACTCTCGATTCGCCCGTACGATGCCGACGCCCATACCGAACTCGGCAGTGTGCTGTATCAAACCGGTCGCGCCGCCGCCGCCGCGGACGAGTGGCTGACGGCGCTTCGCATCGACCCTGACCACGTGGCCGCACGCCGCTGGCTCGATGAATTGCGCTCGTCCCAAGGCGGGGGTTAGCGCCTCGTCGCGCGTGAAGTGATGGATGGGATTCGATCCGGCAAGCTGCCGATTGCCCGTGGCGCCCATCCCTCAAATGATGCGCGTCGGGCCACCGGGCCTATTCGTCCGTGCTCTTGAATCGCCGAACTGACTTGTCCGTGACCAGCATATTGATCCGTTGATCCAACGGGCCGACGGGCACGTTCGTGGTCAACTGTTCCTCAAATGCCAGCGCACAGGAAACGCCCGTGAAATCGGGCTGCGCCAGAAACCTGTCGTAAAACCCCCGACCGCGACCCAGACGATTGCCGAATTCATCAAAGCCCAACCCGGGGACAATAACCAAGTCCACAAGAGAAGAAGGAATCGGAACCCCGGAGACCGGCTCGCGGATGCCCATACTCGACTCGGCGAGGTCTTCGGTCAGGGATCGGATCTCCACGGGTACCATCCGACGCTGGTTCCAACTGACCTTGGGGGCGACGACCCGTTTGCGATCCTGCCACGAACGCAAGACGAGTGCGGTCGTATCCACCTCGTGCGGGAGCGACAGGAACACCATGATCGTCTCGGCGGCGACGTATTCGGGCTCCTGAAACAGGCGATGGCACGCGCGGAGCGATTTCGTGCTCACCTGCTCGGGGGAGAAACCGGCCAGGACCGTTCGTAACCGTTGGCGAAGCTCTTTTTTCACGACAATGGGAACCGCACCAACCTCGCGGCGATCGGTTCGCTCCCGGTCCAGCGGTCAGTCCGAGCGATCCACTCGACCCACGCGCCGACGGGCTTCGGCGAGCGTTTCTCGGATCTTCGCCTCCGCGCCTCGATCCGTCGGGTGGTAGAACTTCCGGTCTACCCCGAGGTAGTCTTGCGCTACTATACCGCCCGGCGCGTCGTGAGGGTATTTATACCCTTCGCCCGCCCCCAGCACTTTAGCCCCCTTATAACCGGTTGCCTTCAGCGCCTTGGGAACGGGAAGCGTTCGCCCACTCCGAACGGCCTCACGCGCGGCATCGATCGCTTTCATGCACGCGTTGGACTTCGGCGCACACGCCAGAAAAATCGCCGCCTGCGCCAGCGGCAATTGACACTCCGGCAACCCCGTCAGCAGAGTCGCGTCGGCCGCTGCTTGCGCGAGCACCAGCCCCATGGGGTCGGCGTTGCCGACGTCCTCCGCCGCGCTGATGACGATCCGGCGCGCGATATATCGGGGGTCTTCACCGGCCTCGAGCATTCGCGCGAGCCAATACACCGCGGCATCGGGGTCGCTTCCCCGGATCGATTTGATCATCGCGCTGATCGCGTCGTAGTGATTATCGCCCTTGGCGTCGTATCGTATGACCTTTTTTTGGATCGACTCCTCGGCGACCGATAGGTCGACGACGATCTCGCGATCATCGCCCGATCCATCCGTTTGCGATCGAACGGCGATCTCCAGAGCCATTAGGGCGCATCGCGCGTCCCCGTCGGACATGTTTGCCAAATGGTCGGCTGCGTCGTCGTCGAGGCGAATGCGCCGCGCGCCGAGTCCGCGGTTCGCGTCAGCAGCGGCCCGGCGAAGCAGCACGGTGATATCGGCGTTCGACAGCGGCTCGAACTGGAAGATCTGACTGCGGGAGATCAACGGTGCGTTGATCGAAAAGAAAGGGTTCTCGGTGGTCGCGCCGATGAGTATCACCGTGCCCATTTCGACGTCATTAAGAAGGACGTCCTGCTGAGAACGCGAAAAGCGGTGCAGCTCATCGACGAAGAGAACGGTCCTCTTGCCGGACGAGTCAAGACGGTCGCGTGCCGCGGCGAGGATCGCGCGGATTTCTTTGACGCCGACGGCGGCCGCATTGACCTCCTCGAAGTGCGCACCCGTCATCCCGGAGATCACGTGCGCGATCGTCGTCTTTCCGGTGCCCGGCGGCCCGTAGAACAGGGCGCTGGTCAGACGATCGGCCTCGAGCATTCGGCGGAGGAGCTTCCCCGGGCCGATAATCGCTTGCTGCCCGACGACCTCGTCAAGTGTGCGCGGGCGCATCCGGACGGCCAATGGGGCAACCTGTTCACGGTATCGACGTCTTTGATCGGCAAATAAGTCCACCGGTGTCGTCCCCTGCACGGCGTGGGCGCGGGATGCACGACGACGTCGGCCGCTCAATGGCCCCCGCGCCACCGCCGATTTGCTTGTCCAAAGTGTACCGTCGCGGCGTGCCACTGGAATACCCTGGCGAACCCGCAGATAATACGCTACGTACGCTGAATGGGGTGTGTCCGATCCGCAGGCGCGGGTCGGTGGTTCATCCGAAGGCATGGGGAGGATGTGTTCATGTGCGGAATCGTCGGATACGTCGGGTCCAAACCGGCATTATCGATCCTGATGGACGGCCTGCGTCGTCTTGAATACCGCGGCTACGATTCCGCCGGGGTCGCCCTGGTGGACGGGTCGGGCGTGTCGGTGACAAAGGCGGCGGGGCGGATCTCGGTGCTTGCCGCACAATTGACGGAGCCCATGTCCCAAACGACGGGCATAGCCCACACGAGGTGGGCGACGCACGGAGCGCCTACGGATTCCAACGCCCATCCGCACACCGACGCCTCCGGCAAGATCGCCATCGTCCACAACGGAATCATTGAAAACTATCGCGCCCTGCGCACGTTTCTCGACAAGAAAGGCGTCAAGTTCACCAGCGACACGGATACGGAAGTGCTGGCCCAGCTTATCGGTTTGTCATACGACGGCGATCTCGAGGAGGCCGTTCGTCGTGCGCTGCATGATGTGGCCGGCACTTACGGTATCGCCGTCGTATGTGCCGACCAACCGGGTCTTATCGTCGCGGCCCGCAAGGGCAGCCCGTTGATCGTGGGCGTGGGCAAGGATGAGTACATACTGGCTTCCGATGCCGCCGCCATACTCGCCCACACCAGCCACGTCGTCTACCTCGCCGATGGAGAAATGGCGTCGATTACCCGCGACGGGTTGCAAACCACCACGCTCGACGCCATTCCGGTGACCAAGGACATCGAACAGGTGGAGTGGTCGCTCGATCAGATCGAGCTTGCCGGCTACGACCACTTCATGCTCAAGGAAATCAACGAACAGCCCACCTCGTTGGAGACTTGCCTGCGCGGGCGCATCGACCTGTCGGAGGGTCAGGTTCATCTCGGAGGGCTTGTCGATCGCATGCGCGATTTGGTTCACGCCAAGCGGTTCATCCTCACGGCCTGCGGCACCGCATGGCATGCCGCGCTCGTCGGCGAATACCTCTTTGAGGAACTCATCCGTGTGCCGGTCGAGACGGAGTACGCGAGCGAGTTTCGCTATCGCAATCCGATCATCGACGAGGGCACCGTGGTCATCGTGGTATCCCAAAGCGGCGAAACGGCGGACACGCTCGCGGCGCTCGAGGAAGCGAGACAACGCGGCGCGCTGACGCTGGGTGTGGTCAATGTTGTCGGGTCGTCGATCGCGCGAGAGACGGACGCCGGTGTCTTTCTTCACGTCGGACCGGAAATCGGCGTGGCCAGCACAAAGGCATTCACGGGGCAGGTTGCCGTTCTGGCGATGATCGCATGCCTCATCGGACGACGAAAGCATCTTTCCGCGTCCAACGCCGCGCAGTTCCTCGAGGCGCTCGCCAAGGTGCCGGACCAGACGAGAAGCATCCTGGATCAGGCCGATGAGGCCAAAAAAGTCGCCGAACGCTACGTGGATCGCGAGAACTGGCTCTACCTCGGGCGGGGTTACAACTACCCGGTCGCGCTCGAGGGTGCCTTAAAGCTCAAGGAGATCAGCTATATTCACGCGGAGGGGCTACCTGCGGCCGAAATGAAGCATGGTCCCATTGCCCTAATCACTGAAGGTATGCCCGTCGTCTGCATCGCCACGAAGGGTACCCAGTACGACAGGATCATGAACAACATCGAGGAGGTGAGGACCCGCGGTGGATCGGTCATTGCGGTAGCCACCGAGGGTGATCACGCGATCGAGGAGCTGGCTGACGTCGTCCTCCGAGTTCCCGACACACTCGAGCCGCTACAGCCTCTGCTGACGGCAATTCCGCTCCAGCTCATTGCGTTCCACGCCGCGGTGCTCCGCGGGTGCAACGTGGACAAACCCAGAAACCTCGCCAAGAGCGTCACCGTCGAATAGGCGCGCAAATGGGGTGCCGTTGTTGTTGATGCCGTGCGTCGGGAAGGGCGTTGTCGGGAGAGTGAACCCCGCGGCGAGCGTCGGGTCCATAGCGATGCATGGAATCGGCTGGGCGGGAGCATCACCTTCATGGTCGATCCCGTCACTTGCGGGTTGGTCCCGCCCCAGCTTGACCGCGCGATGCGGTTGCGGATTGGGCACCGAGCGCGTCGGCTGCGGCGCCGGGGACTGTTTCACACGCGTGTGCCGAGGTCGCCATGGAAAACGGGCGAATGAGTCCTCGGTCTCTCCGCTCGGTCGCGCACTCAGAATCGGCGCGCAGCAAGACCCGCTGTGACGAGCAGGTCTTTGGGGTTCTCGGAGGGACGAGGCCGACGGGATTCGAACCCGCAACCACCGGATCGACAGTCCGGTACTCTATCCAATTGAGCTACGGCCCCAGCACGATGGTTGCCTGTCCTGCCTGCGCTCCGGGTTCATCAAACGGGCGGCAACCGCGCGTCGGGTGATCGACGATTGGAACTAATATCGGAAGAAACCGAGCACGTCAAGACGTGTTTTGTTCGACCCGGCGGTCCAGCCGTTCCGCCCCAAGAAGCAGAAGGGCGGTATGCTCCATTGTCTCGCCGCCCAACAACCCCTATCCTCGTGGTGTCGCGGGTCCACGTTGGCCTGAAGCCGGCTCCGGATTCGGGCTTTCCGATGCCATGCGGCCGCGTTGTAATTGGGAGCATGTCGCTGGGGCGAATCGCAAGCGTCAAGCAACACCGCTTGAGTGGGGCGACATGTCCGGGCGTGGGGATGAACCAGGAGATCGGCAACCGATGGTGAGCATGTGCCGCCCGGAAAAGAGCCAATACTGTACGATGCAGACGACGCGCGCATGGAAAGCCTCGGACCGAGGCGACGGCCCCAAACGGTTTCGAGTTGGTGCGTGTCGTAGGGTCGCCACGGCCGGCTGGCAGGGGACGCCTTGATGGTTTGGCATCGTTGTGGTTAGGTGGCGGTAGGTGCAACCAGCGGGATGGACACAGGGGCGGACACCGAATGACGTCAACGCATACCGGCCGGACCGAGATTCGACTCCGCCGGCGTGACGACTACGCGCGTGTCTACGACGCGCGGTGCTCGGCCGGGGACGAATCGTTGATCGTCTATGTGGCTGCCAACGAGTTGGATTGGTCCCGGTTCGGGCTGAGCGTGGGCAAGAGTCTCGGCAATGCCGTCGCGCGAAATCGCGTTCGGCGCATACTCCGTGAGGCGTTTCGTCTGGCCCGCCCGGATCTCCCGGCGGGGCTGGACATCGTATGCGTCGCCAAGCCGGCGGCGCTCAGCCACCAGCCGTATCTGTCCGCCTCGCTACGGCGCTTGGTGGTTAGGGCGAAAAATCGGGCGGACCGGGATGCTCGTCGCCCTCCTCGAGGGGACCGTCAAAGTCATCGGAATCCGAAAGGCCAAAACACAGATCAAAGGCTTCCGGGTAAATAGACGTCTCGACGTGGTTCACGAGTTCGTCGGCGGCGACCGCGGCGACCAGACGATATGTCCCCGAGTCGAGTCCCGTGATTGCATCGTGTTCGATCCAGTTGACGCGGACGACTCCGGGGCTGCGCGTGGTTTCGAGAATAAGCAGGTGACTCTCGTCGTTCGCGCCCTCAGCGGGTATAAGCCCATCGCCCGCCAACCAGAACGTCACACCCGCTTCCGTTTCGTCTTCGACTCCGAATCCACCGCCGTACCACGAGAACTGCAGCCCGACGAAGTCGCCAGCCAACGGCGGCGGTACGAAGCACGGATTATTGATGACCTGGGCATCGAGCACGACGAGTTCCTGCCGGATCCACACGGCGCCCGGAGCAATGTCGGAATACGACTTATCATCGACGATGACCTCGGCTTCGAGCGCGAACATCCGCGGCCACGCGTCGTTTGGAATCATCGCGTTTACCGCGGAAAGCTCGACGGTTCCGGTTGCGGGGTCGATGGAGAGCAGATCCAGCTTGTTCGCCACCGAACCGCCGAACGCGGTATTGTCCACGTAGAATTCCGCCGTGGTGCCGTAGGGTACGTTTTCGATCTCCAACACCGCGGTAATGACGTCGCTCAGTTGTTGAAATTCGTCTTTACTCGGCTCGACGACGACGACCGACGGCACGGGGTCGTCCTGTGGCGGCGAGAGCGAGGCGACTTCAATCTGGCCGGGCGCAAACGCCACGACCTCCGTCACGCCGTCCGTAATCACGGCCATGACGCGATAGGTGCCGAGCGCCACGCCCTCGGGTATCCCCAACATGATGTAGTCGCCGGGTCCGTCCTCGTCCTCGCCCACCGCGGCCACCAGGAGAATCTCGTCTCCGTCGGCAACTGTTTTGTCAAGGTCGGGGTCTAGCGCGATCGCAATCATCGCGTTGTCGTTTTCGTCCGCATCAATCCAGCCGACGAGGAACGCGCCGTTCACGTCCACCTCGATGTTCGCGTCGGGTTGGATGAGCTCGATGGAAGGCGGGCTGTTAACCGGATCTGGTAGAATCCCGATCAGTGCGGTGAGTCGGATGGTGGCCGCCAGGTGACCGTCGTCGATCGTTCCCACGAGATCGTACGTGCCGGGCAAGACGTCGCTGATGACCAGATCGGCGGCGTCTTCATTCGGTCCGTCCGGATCCTCGGAGAATGGAGGTCCGAGCATATACGTCAATGCGCCGACGTCCGTCGAGGTTTCGAGACTGAACTGGATGTTCGCGTTGTCATCCGCGTCCGCATCCGCCCACGCGAGGGACAGGATGTCGCCATTGACGAACTCGGCATAGGCGTTTGGTGCGAGGATTGAAAGAGACGGTTGCGAGTTCTGTGCGTCGTTGACAACGTTGATTCGACCGGGTGCCACTGCCCATACCGTCGATCCGCCGTCAACGAGCTCGGCGGCGACGTCGTACAACCCCGGCGATACGTTCTGGACGACAAACTCGATTTCGTCATTGATCCCGTCCGACGCTACCGCTATTTGCGGCGATAACGGGACGTAGTCATCACCGGTCGCCGAGCCCGCGGGGCGCAAACCAACGGTGAGGATCGCATCCGATGACCCACCCGAATCGGTCCACTTGGCCCTGACCACCGACCCGAGCGCGTAGGTCACGTCCGCCGGCGGCGCCAAGAGGCTTATCGTCGCGGTCGTTGGCGCAGCATTGGTCTCCGCCGCCGTCTCCGAGGAGTCCTCGTCGGCTCCCGTGGACGATGCACCTGCGTCGTTCTCCGCCCCATCGTTCGCAGGCGTCGCTTCCGGCGCAACACTGTAGACGGCAGCGTTGTGTTCGTCGAAGTCAACGCCGAATACAAACGTCTGAGAGGGGATCGCGACGCCGTTTTCGTCGACGCCGGAGACTTCGACCACATCGGCGGGCTCGGGGCTGACCACCGTTGTGACAGTCTGCGGCATGACTTCCAGGTAGGCCAGGTGAACGACGACGTCTTCGCGCACAAAGCGGAGGGTCACGTCCACGCGAATCGTGCCCTCGTTTCTGATTCGAGCGGTGATCGCATTGCCGGCCGGCGCGGGCTGGTCATCGAGCGCTTCGTCGGCGACGATTTCAACGGTAACGTCCGCGACGGACGCCGCTGCCAAGCCGTCGTCCGGAGCGATCTCGTCGATCGCGGACGTTGCCTCCAAAGTGGGCGGTTCATGCGATCCAATCGTTCGTCCGCCGTCGCATGCCAATACCGTGGCAAGAAGCGACAGGCACGAAAGGGCCAAACCGTCACAAAGTCGATTGGAGTTCATTGCAAAAGCTCCACACACGCCCGACGATTTCGCATGCGGTCCGTCACGCCGAGCGATCATCACGCGCGGCAAAGATCGTGGATCGCCCAAACTCGTGCGTCCGCACCGTTGGGGTCGCCGTATCCGATTTCAGCGATCATGAGCAACGTGGTACATACCCTTGCGGGGCGCACGTACGAACCGCACGCGATCGACCAAACTTCACGCACCGGTTCGAACAGCAAGCACAACACGTCCCCACACCCCTACAGAATACCGGACTGAACGTGCCGATTCAATCAAAACCCGGGAAAGTTCCCCCGAATGTCGCCAAAACGGCCAAATTCCGCCGCCCCTTATCGCCTCGATACACACGCTCGTCCCCGGTTCGGTCCCATTCGTCACGACACCGCGTTTTTTGCGAACGCAAAACTGGCGGTCTACCGGAACGCGTAGCCGGGTGAAGCCCGGGCCTTGCCATGTTGGACCGGAATACTGCGTCGCTCGTTAGAGCATTTCCCAATTTCGTATGCCGGATCCACCTGCATTCGCCGCATTAAACGGTTTCAGCCCGCGCGATCACAACGTCGTGGCGATTTCGCCCCAACGGTCCACGCGTTCCAAGGAGTTGCACCGATTCAGAAACCCA
>JADFHG010000073.1 GCA_022567365.1 Planctomycetota bacterium
CGGCCGCCGCAGGGGGCGGCCGCTACTTTCTCGGCGGAGCACCACTTCTTCAACAGACTGTTACGGATGGCGGGCGCGCCTGGTGACGAGTGCCGCCAATCGCCGCACCTCCGCCTGGTCCTCGCCGATCATCTGGAGTTCACGGAGTTGCCGCTCCTCGGCGGTATCCGGATCCACATCCGCTCCGATCCTTTTCGTTCGCTGGTTGATATCGGTCTGCATCGCCTTGAGCACCAACAGTTCGGTAACGGTCGGTACCGGTTTCTTCATCAACTGTCGCCCTTCGCCCGCGCCGCCGCCCTCTCCCTCGGCAAACTCCGATTCGGTCCGCAGCTCCTCCGTTTGCTTCAGCGCGAGGATCAGCTTGTCCAGTTCGCGCACGATACGATCGGCCGTCATCGACAGATCGTCGTCGATCTTGCGTGCATCGAGCCAGCCGCGGACCGTGCCCATCCACCCCGCGATCCGCTCCAGGGCCCATTCATACACGATGACCTTGGCGAGTTCGGGACGCAGCTCCTCGACACTCGTCAGCACGCCATTCTGTTCGCGCGCGAGGCGCGACGCGACGCGGGATTCCGTGCGTTTGAGCCTCTTGCGATCACCGACGCTTTCGGCGAGTTCCGCAATTCCGGTGTTGACGGATGACTGCGCGTCTCGGATTGTCTCGAGCGATTCGCGTATGTCGGCCATCGTGCGGCGCATTGCCTCATCCGCGGTTTCGCGCGCAAGACGATCGAGCTCGGAGAGGGCGCCTTCGAGCACGGCGAGGGCCATCTCCTGGGCGGTCGTGGCTTCATTCGCCCGTTTGCGGTCCAACGCAGTCTCCGCGTCGCCCTGGGGCCTTAGTGCCTGGCGCAGCGTTCGTCCTACCAAACCAGTCCGCGGACGGCCGCCGAGCTCTTCGCCGAGAAACCGTGTATTGCGCTTGACCGTTCTTTGTGCGTCGCGGAGCCTGGCAAAGGCGGCATCGTCCGCGTCCAGCAAACCGGCTTCCTCGGTTGCCCGCATGACCGAGGTCTGTTCTTCAATGAGAAGGGCCACCTGCTCCCGGGCTTCCCCTATGCGCTTGCGCAACTGCGCAAGGTCGCGTCGATCGCGTTTGCGCAGGGCCGCGGCAATTCGCCGAATGCCCTCTTCCGCGTCCTTTTGCTCGAGCGTTGCCGCTGCGGTTCGATTGGATCCGATTGCGCTGGCCGCATCGCGCAGTCGTTTGATTACATCGCTCGCCCGCGCCGCCCTGAGCGCTTCCTCGATCGTCTCGATGGCGGCCTGATCGTCGTCCTCGGTCTCTTCGGCGGCCTGCGCGAGGCGCTGGATGAGCTGTTCCACGTCGCCGGCGAGTTGCTCCTGCTGCCGTTTGATTCGCGCGAGCGCGGAGGCCTCTTCGGGGCTGAGGTCTTCCGCGCTCTTGCCGAGGGTGGTCTTGCCGAAATCGGCGGTCTTGCGTCGAAGTGTTTCCTGTCGGTCGAGTAGATCGCGCGTCCGCGTCAGTAGCCCGTGGAAGCTCCCCCATTGGGCAACGGACCTGAGTATTTGCTCCATGACGTCGATGGCGTTTCGCGATTCGTCGGCCGCGGTGCGAAGCGACGCCTGTTGGGTTTCGGCATCGGGGGATTCGGCGGCGCCGCCCAGCGCCCCGCTCGCCGACGACATCGCGGACGTCGCCACCTCGCGCAGTTTGGACGCGACCTCCTCGATGCGTCGGCGTGCGTCGGTCTCACCCGATTGGTTGCGCTCCATTCTGCGGGCGACCTCGCGAAAACGCCGCGCGGTGCGGCGAATGCGTCGCACGAGTCGCGCCTCTTCGGTCGACAACGACGCGGCGCGCGCCCGGCCTTTTGCATCGAGTGCCGCCGGAGCGGCGGTCGGATCCCGACCCGCGGCACCTCGCATCAACGACTCCGTCTCATCGAGCACGCCGCCCTGGTCCAACATTGCCTGGCGTATCCGGGCCTCGAGCGCCGCGAGGTCGTCGCGGATTCGCTGATCGAATTCGACGTCGCCGATGATCTTGACGTGCAGCTCCGACGAGCGGCCGATCTGTCCGCCGCCGGCCGCCGCCGGCAGATTGTCCGTGGCCTCGATCGTATACGCGAGCACGTCGCCGGGAGACACGTCAAGTCCGGAGAACGCCCAGACGAATTCCGCGATGGCTTGGAACTCGTCCAGACGGCCCGTCGGCACGACCACGTACGCCAGTGGCGTCGTCGTCTTTGGGGATTTTTCCGAAGATCGGCGGATTCGGCGCACGACGAGATTCAAGTCCGTGATGCCGAAGTCATCATCGACGCGGACAAGCAGTCGTAGCGATCCCTGCGTCGTCACCTCTGTCATCGAGATGGGTTCGAGCACGGTGACCGTCGGCGCAGCGTCGGGGAGGGCGCGAATCGCGTAGGTCTCGCTCCCGCGGTTGCGGAACCCGGCGTCGTCGATCAACTCGATCCGAAACTCGAGGTCTTCGACGACCTCGAAGCGGCCCGAAAGCTGACGGCGATCATCCGATGTGAATCCCAGAACAATCAACTCGCCGCCGGTCAATCGTAACCCGACGACCGGGGGATCCGTCTTGTGCGCGATGGGTTTGCTGGTCTGCACGTCGATATGCACCGTGCCGCCGATCGGCGCGTCGATCGGATCGGCGCCGAGCACCTCGACGCGCTGCGTCCGATTGGTCACATAGGGCGGCGGTTCGATGGTCGCCACCACGTCGACGACTTCCGGGCGGTGTACCGCCTTGATCGTGAACACCCTCGCGCGCGTGTTGTCGTCGCCGGCTTCAAACCAATACTCGAGGTCCGTCGTGACGCGATCGATCGTTGTGTGCATCGTGTCGCCGACGCGCTGCATGGCCAATTCGCTGACCGTGCCGTCCGGTTCACGCACGTGAACGATGCCACGAAGCGTTTCCGTCAGCCCACGACCGATCTTCATTCGGACGGTCGTGGATTCACCCACGGCGACCCGTTGATCAAACGTGAGCGGCACGATCCGCACATTGCGCGGCCATTCGATCGCCCCGAACGGGTGAATGTGGCGAAACAGACCGGTGCGCGCCCAATCGGGCGACCACACGAGCACCGCCGCGAACACCGCCGCGCACAACACAAATGCAACGCCACGCCGCACAAGGGGACCGAATGAAAGTGCGGATTCGAGCGACAGGTCGGCAAGCATCTGATCCGTGTTCGCAACCACGCGTCGCATCATCGCGGGGGATCCAGCGTCTTGCCGCTGAAGGAAATCGACGGTGCTCGTGAGTCGGTCTTCCAGTTGCCCGAAATGCCGTTCGAGGCGCCCCGCGATCTCATCAATCCCCAGCTTTGCGCGGAGCGGGCGCACGACCCAATACCGCATCGCCCCGGCGAAACCCGCGACGAACAAGACGCCGCTGACGATTCGGAGCAGCGCCGGCAACCACAACGCCCAATCGAGGGCGACCACGAAGAGGAACGCGGCTAGACCGCCGGCACTGACGGAAAACGCCCCGTACAGCACGAGCCGCAGGCGAATCGTCCGCCGAATTCGGCGAAGCCGCGATATGAGTTGCGAATCTTCCATCATCAATACGTCAGGCACGCATCCCACCGGAGCACACTAAACAGGCTGTTGAAGAAGTCGATTCCACTGGTGTGGTACCGGCAAATTGCCGGTGCATCGCACAGGCTGTGAGCCTGTGCCACAGATCCTTCAACAGGCCGTCAGCCATCGATCACGGTGGCGCCATGATCAAATCTACAACAGTCCATAAGCCTTTCGCAAGACCCACTCCATTGTGATGATAAGAACGAACAATGCCAAAACCAATCGCGAGTCCCATAACGGTTCGGTAATATCATCGGGGATCCGGCGACTGCGGTCCTGGACGCGGCGAAGTTCCGACGCCAGTCGGTCGGGCTCGATCACACCGCCGCCCGTCGCCTCCGCGAACCGCACGAGCAGATCGTGGTTCGCCTCCGGGTGTCTCGCCTCGAGGCTCGCATGCCGCACCTGAAACGGCGCCGACGGGCGCGACTCGCCCAACTTCGTCGCAATGTCCCTCGTCTTGACTCTGAAGCCGCCCGCGCGCGGCGGGACGAACGAGCCTTCGAAGACGTTCGCCTCCTCGCCGAGACGTCTGACCGCGAATTGAACGACGGCCGCGTCTCTCGTATCGACGGCAACTATCGAGACCTCCTGCCCCTGCGTGGCCAGCAGCTCCGAATCGAAGACCTCGACCTGAACCTCGACCGGCGCACCGTACGAGTAGACGCGCTGGTCCGTGCGAATCGTGTAGCGGCGGTCGCGCGTGATCCGATCCGGCTGCATCAACTCCCGCGCGACGAGCACCCAGTAGGCGTCGTGCAGCAACTCACCCGTGTGGCGACGCCACAACCAGGTGTCGTCCGTCGCCTGAAAAAAGACCTTGCCCGCTCCGTATCGGCCAAGCGCCATCACCGGCAGCGGACCGGCCACGGTCTTGATCGTCGGATGCTCCGCGAGCACCACGGCACCGGGTTTCGGCCCCAGCGTTCGCGCGACCCAATACAACTCGGGTAGCGCATCAAACATCGCCTCGCTGACGGCGCGGTCTTCGGAAAAGCGAAAGATGCGGCTGTGTGTTCCTTCAAGCGTGAGGTTTGGGCGATAGCCGGAAACGATCGTCGAGCGATAATGTCCGAGAAACTCGGGATCGATTCGGACGGGTATCAGTTTCTCGAGTGGTGTTCCGAGAAACCGATGCGGCGCGGACCGCTCGCCCGCGATGAGCCCGAACCCACCGCCCGAGTCGCCGACGAAATCGACGATCATGCGCATCTGACGGGCGCTCAGCCAACCGCCGCGCGGGTCCACGTCACCGAAGAGAATGACGTCATATCGATCCAATTCCTCACGGGTCTCGGGGAAGCGGCGGATCGGCTCGGTGCCCTCCTGGACAAACCGTTCATCGGCCTCCAGAAGAAGCACGCTCAGACGGATCGTATCCTCGCGGGCTAGGGCGTTTTTCAGGTAGCGATACTCGTACCGGGGATAGCCGTCCACGAAGAGGACGGACATATGCTCGTCGAGGGCAACCACGTCGACGACGTCCGAGTTGTTCTCGACGTTTCGTTCGCCGGGCAGCGGGTCCACCTCGACGCGATAACGAATGGCCCCCACACGCGTCGGTTTGGCACGCAACTCGACAGTCACCGAGGCCACGGCGCCGCCCACGGTAACGCGCTCCTCGGCCAGAGTTCGGCCGGTGTGGTCGTCGAGCAGGCGAACGAGCAACGTGGTCGGCTGCTCGATGCCCACCGCCGACACCGGTGCCTCGATTGCAATCACATCATTGACGAATACCTGCTCGCTGGCCCGCAGCGGACCGACCCACACGTCAGGCGGCGTCACTGACGAACCGACCCGAAGCGCAAAAATCGGGATCTGCCGCCCCCGCGCCAAATCGACGGCCTCTTCGACCTTGGTTGAATCGGTGGCCTGCCCGTCCGTAACGAGGACGATCGCGGCCAGCCGCCGCCCGCGCGCATCTTGAATCGCGTGCAGGATCGCGCGTGCCGGATCCGAAGCCGTTCCATCCGCGATGAGCGATTCGAGTCGGCGGCGTCCGTCTTCCAGCGCGGTGCTGCCGGCAATCGTCCCCTCGAATTGGGGCGCATTCGCGAAGCTGTATAGGCGAATGGCGTTTCTCTCGAGGAGCGTGCGGAGCGGCGCGGAATCGTCGCTCAGCAATGCGCGTATGGAGAGAGAAAGGCGAGAATACTCTTCCAGCGAATCGCCGTCTTCGATTTCGGCGGCCAATCGCATCGACGCGCGATAGGCGGCGTCGGTGAAGAAATCATGCGTCGCCATGCTTCGCGACGTATCGACCATCAGCGCGACGTGGGATTGCTCGGTCCTGTTTTGCTGAAGCACCAAGACCGGTTCGCACAAGACGACGGCGACGAGGGCGAACAGCGTGCAGCGGAGCGCACCGAGCGTCACACGACGCCGAAGAGCGATCCGCTCGCGGCGATAGCAGATGATTACCCATGCCAACATCGCCAGCGCGAAGCAGAACAGGATCCAGGCTTCGACTCGCCCATGCCATTCGAGCACGAGGGGCGCGTCGCGACCCAGGCGAATGTCGTCCAGTCCCAGAAGTGCTTCGAGTACGCTTGTCACTGGCTTACTGGCGTTTCCGCACCCGCGCGCGGCGAGTCCGAGGTGCCGCCATACTTCGAGACCGCGGCGGCGCGCTGTGAACCGAACCGCATCGCTATCCAAGATTCACACACGAGAAGTACAAGCACCGCACACAGCGCGAGACGCGACAGCTCATGGTGCGGCGTTTGCCTCTCCTGATCGACCACCGCGCCCGGGTGGCTCACGAACGTGAACCGACGGTCAATCCAACCCTCCATCTCCCGAGCGTCCACCGTCCGCAAGTCGGAATCTCGCGCCGCAACGTTCACCGCGGATTGCGTTGTGGACGGGCCGATCGACAGCGTCACGACCCCCGACTTGGACAACGGATCTGAAACGACCGCCAGCCCGTCACCATCCGGGACGAGTCGACCGGCGACCGACGTACCATCGTCCGTGCTGAACTTGATCGGCATTGAAGACTGCGCCGGGGTCAGCCGCGCTCGGATCGACTCGCCCACCGTCAGGTTCCTGCGATTCATCCGGCTCGGCGATAAGAACGAGACGATTTGACGAACGAGCGAAACGTAGTCCCCCTTTGCGGGAAGACTGGTCCAGTCCATGTCGGCCGTCGTCGTACAAAAAACGGTGTGCCCCCGGCCAAAGCGGGAGACCACGAGCGCTGGATCCTCGTTGTTGTATCGCAGAATAACCCGAGCGCTGGGCGATTCGACCGTCAAGGGCAAGTAGTTGTCCACCCGCGCGAGGAACAGACCGCTCTTCGGCAGATCGGCGAAGCCGCGCGTAATCGGATGGTCCGCGGTGGTGACCGCCACATGCGTGTAGGAACCACCCGCTTCGCGCACGGGTGCCCGCCCCACGGAACCCGGCAAAACGCCCGCGCCGCCGGCAAAACCGAAGCGATTGTAGTTGTCTATGTTGACGAGGTCGCCGCAGAAGACCGCAAGCCCGCCGCCTTCCGCCACGAAGGCCTCCAAACGTCGCCAAACGGGCTCCGCCAGCCGCGCGACGTTACACAGAACGACCACGTCGAACCGTAAGAGCGCTTCTCCATCGAGCTCGAGGGCGCTGATCACCACCGGTTCGATGAGCGTGCGGTCGGCGGGTCCGAGCTTCGGGGCGAGTGCCGTAGCCAGGTATCCGGCCTCCCCCGCCAGCGCCGTGCGCCCCGGGCGCCCATCGACGAGAAGCATCGGAACGCTTTCGCGCACGCTGAGCGAAACACGTCGGACGTTGTCGGTGTCCAAGGCGTCCGGCGAGTCCATGCTCAACGAGGCCTCCACGATATGCGTCCCCGCCGAGGAGAAAACCGTCGACGCCGAAACCGTGGTCGACTCGCCGGATGCGATCGGTGCCAGGTCACTGCGCCGAATGACGCGCCCCTCGCTCTGAAGCGTCAGGGTCGCACCGCGCAACACGCGACTCCCGAAGTTCGTCACTTCGGCGGTAATGCGAACCGGGTGACCGACACCGACGAGCGTCGAATCCGCCGCCACACCGGTGACGGCGGCGTTATCCACGTCAGCGGATGCCGTCCGCACGATGGTCAAACGCGATGCGTCGGCAAGCGTACGGGCGATATCGGCAGCCGGTGTCACGGCCCGACCCGGCTCGGAAAACCACGTCGCCCGCGGAAGGTCGCTGATGACGTAGACCGCGACGTTGCCCGCGGCAACCCTCGATTCCGCAACGGTCGCACGCGCGATCTCGAGGGCCTTGGTGAGACCGCCGACGGTATCGGTGACGCGCTGCGTCGCCTTGATCGCAGCCAATTGCTCACGCACGAGACGACGGTCGTAGGCCGCGTGATCGACCGGCGCCCCAGCCGGTTCCGCGAGCGTGACGATGCTGACGGCGTCGCCGCCCGGGAACGAGGCGAGCAACGCACGGGCTGTTGCCATCGCCGCGTCGAATCGGGTCGTTCCGTCCTCCTCGCGAGCGCTCATCGACAACGAGGTGTCGATCACGAGTATGCGATGTGCCCTTTGCGTACCGACGATCATCAACGGCGTGGTCGGCAGGTAGGGTCGGGCCACCGCGAAACCGAGCAGCGCGATCGCGGCGATCCTCACCAACATCAACAGCCAATGTTCCAGCCGTGTTCGGCGCGAACTTCGGCGGCTGGCGGCGAGAAGGAAGGCCATTGCGGCCCACTTGACGCGCTTGTGTCTGCGACGGTTGATCAAGTGTACGAGAATCGGGATCACGCCGGCCGCCAAACCGGCATACGCAAACGCGGGATGAACGAACGGCAAAGCGGCTGGCATGTGCACAATCATACCCTTGGCTCGTTCGATTCAAAAGTGGCCGTCGTCTTGCGTGTCGCCCGCGAGAACCCGAGCACCCGATCCGGTGCGTTTGTCGAGGCCAAACCTCCACCCCTCGCCTGGGGCATCACCACGCCCAAACTTGCGGGTTGGGCGGCGACCCAAACCCAAACCCGAACCGCGACCGTGAGGGAGCGGACTTTGCTATGCCTGTCGCCCAACGCCAACCCGAAAAGCCTGGACGGGTGGCCCACAAGTGCATGGTCAACCTGGAACCTGCGGGTTTGATCGGGAGAGCGAGGCTCCTGCCGAGCTGCCGCCTTGCTTCCAGACCGGGCAAACGGCTCACCAGGAGGTTCGCCCTCCCGAGGATGTCTTTCGTAACCCGCAAAATGAAGGTTGACGCATCACTACCAGCCGGTCGAAGAAGTCAAATCTCGGGTGTGGCACCGGCACCCGCAAGCGGGCTGCCAAGGGGCCACCGCTTGTTTCGGCGACTATCCACGACCGAGCACGCGCGAACTTCGCTGGCGGATCCGCGCGCTGCGCGTGGCGAGATAGGCGCTCAGCGCGACGTCGAGCGGTGCGCTCGTGTCGAACACCGTATAATCCACGTGCATGTGGCTGCATCCCGTGCGAAGAAGCCCCGTGAATCGTTCGACCTCCTCGAGATACCGCTCGCGCAGCGATCGCGGATCGGTCAGGAGCGTGCCTGCATCCTCGAGACCCTCGAACATGGTCGGACCGGAAAACGGCAGCGCCAGCTCGGCCGGATCCCACACGTTGCACACGACCATTTCGTGCCCGCGATATCGCAGTCGTTCGAGCCCCTTCAAAATCACCGAGACCTCGTCGAACAGGTCGCTTACGATGATCACCAGCGTGCGATGGGGCAGTCGCTCGGCGAGTTGCTCCAAGACCCTCCCGACGGATGTCTTCTTCGCACCCGTCTTTCCTTCCAATTCCTTGATGATCGTCTTCCAATGGTGTGGGTTGCTGGACGCGCGAATGAATCGTGTGAGTTCTTCGTCGAACGTCGCCAGCCCGACGGAATCCTGCTGCTGAAGCGCCAGATAGGCAATCGCCGCCGCGATCGAGGTCGCATATTCGTGCTTTGTGAAAAGATCGTCGCGGGAGCGATACGCCATGGATTCGCTGCAATCGACCAGCAAGACGAGGTTCAGGTTGGTTTCCTGCTCGTATTGCTTGACGTAGTACTTGTTCGTGCGCGCGAAGACCTTCCAGTCGATATGACGGAGGTCGTCACCCTGAGTGTACGGTCGATAGTCGGCGAACTCGATGGACAGACCGCGGTGCGGGCTGCTGTGCATGCCCGAAAAGAACCCCTCGACGATCAAACGGGCGCGCAGCTCGAGGCTGCCGATGCGGCGGAGCACGTTCGGATCGAGGTACTTGCGATAGGATTGAGCCCGCGTGTGCATGAGAACCCGCCGAGAAAACCGAACCCGTGCAGCCACGCGCCCGGATCGCATAACCCCGATCGCACGACCCTGATCGAAGACCTAGACTGAATCCGCCGGCGCGACCGCTTCAATCCTACACCACGGCTCCGGTGGGCCTTGTCGGCGAACAGTCAACGCGGTGGCGAGCCGCTCCACCACACATTGGCAGTCCGACTGCGGCGCTCACCGGGATCCACCGGCACCCGCCGACGACTTGCGCGCCGCCTAATCGCTCGGACCCTTTGCCGCCCCCGCTTGGTCGGTCGCGAACACCCGCTTCGCCATGGCCCCGTCGAGCGACCCCGACGGGTCCGCCTCGACTGAGTCGATCAACATGTCGATGATGTCGTCGCCGCGCACACCATCCGCTTCGGCGTTGAAATTGGTGATGATTCGGTGTCTGAGCACGGGATGTATCACGCTGCGGACGTCGTCCGTCGAGACATAATAACGCCCGCTGAGCACCGCGCGGGCCTTGGCCGCGAGAATAAGGAATTGCGACGCGCGGGGTCCCGCGCCCCAGGCGACGTAGTCGGTGATGAACTTCGGCACTTCGCCCATATCGACGCGCGTCGAGCGCACGATTCGCGTCGCGTAGATCAAGACGTGTTCAGCGCACGGTACGCGGCGTACGATCTCCTGAAGCGCGATGATCTCCCTGGCGTTGAGCGTCCGGTCGATCGTCAAGTCTTGCGGTGAAGTCGTCATCCGGACGATCTGCAACTCCTCCTGTTCCGTCGGATAGCCCACCAGCACCTTGAACATGAACCGGTCGAGCTGCGCTTCCGGAAGTGGATAGGTCCCCTCCTGCTCGATCGGGTTCTGTGTCGCGAGCACGAAAAACGGCTTGGGCAACTTGTGCGGAAATCCGGCGGCCGTCACCTGGTTCTCCTGCATGGCTTCGAGCAACGCGGCCTGCGTCTTCGGCGG
>JADFHG010000074.1 GCA_022567365.1 Planctomycetota bacterium
CCCGAGGGAACTCAACGGCATACAGACGCAAGTCTTCGGCGCTATCGACGTGACCGGTCTGCTCGGTTCCGCCAACGTCACGATCGTTCCCGAGCCGACCACGGTCCTGCTGTTCGGGCTCGGTGTGGGCGGACTTGCCTGCGTAGGGCGGTGGACCCGGCGAAATATTCGCCAATGCCACCGATAGACACGCGACCGCCAATTGTCGTATACTGGCATCTGTCGGGAATGAAGTGCACGTCTTTGATCGGAATGGAGGGGAGCAACGATGAAGCGACCGCGGACACGAGTTTGTTGGGTGGTGCCTACGGCAGCCCTGATGGCAGGCGGGTTGCCGTCTGCGTACGGCGAAATCAACCTCGTTTGGGAACCGGAGGCGCAGACCGTCAACGTCGGCGACACGGTACAGATCGGTCTGTTCGCCGTTTCGGACGACGAGACGGACCAGGCGATCGGCGCGCTGCAGGTCATCCTCGCGTGGGAGCCCGAACATCTTACGCTCACGGGCGAACTCGCGAACGGGCCTTACGATTGGCTGGGTGGGTTTGGATTGATCTCTCCTGATCCGGGCGGCTTGAACGATACGTGGGCGGACGGCGATGCCTTCTACATCGCGCTCTCCGATCTGAACCCACCACTGGCATTCGCCACACCCGAGGGGTTGCTCGTCACCACGTTCGAGTTCATTGCGGAAGAGGCGACCGCCGGCACGGAGCTGAGCATCCCGTGGGAGTTCAACGGTATTCACTCGAAGGTTCTGGACGGCGTCATACCGGGACTCGACGTGACCGGTTTGCTCGGTTCCGCCAACGTCACGATCGTTCCCGAGCCGATCACCGTCCTGTTGTTCGGGTTCGGTGTGGGCGGACTTGCCTGCGGGCGATGGTGTACCGGGCGGCATACTCGCCCGATCGGGCGAGGGCTGTGCATGTGGCTGACGGCCGTTGTGGTCGTTTCCTTGGTTGCGGGCACTGGCGCCCGCGCGGAGTCCACGGGATCCCACGCGAGCGCGCCAACCGTCCCGGATGCCGCCGGCGAGCCTACAGCGGGGGAAGGATGTGAGGGCACTGTGTCGGCTGTGTTCGACATCCGGCTATCGCCCGTGGTGGAAGAGGGTCCCCTCAACCGGTGCATCGAATTCGAGTTCTTCGACTGTGACACGGACACCTCGGTGGTGATCCTCCAGGAGATCCAGTTCGGTGGTATATTCTCTCCCCCGGGCTTGGCTCAAAATGTAGAGGTCGAAGTGCCGTGCGTGGCGGGCTTCTACGATTGCGCTAGCGCACGGGATCCCCTGCACACGCTTCGTAGCTTTGCCACGGATTTCATATTCGATTCCAATGTGGGCGTTTATACGGGGATATTCAACGGAACCGACTCGTGGCTGATCGGCGGCAATCTCAATGACGACACGGTCATCGACATCTCTGATTTTGGCGCGTGGCTCGGTGCATTCATGCAACCGGGTCCGTCCGATCCGGATACGAATTGCAACGACTCACCAGTTCACGCCGACATCACCGGCGATGGCTGGGTCGATGTCGCCGACTATACCTTCGTACTCATCAACTTCTTCGACAAGGATCCGCCCAATTGCTGCACCGGCGGCGCTCCAATAACAGATCCGCCCGCCGAGCGGATTTCGCTGGCCGATCTCGAACGCCGTGGCTTGGGGGAACTGTCGGTCGCGGATCTCAACGAGGATGGATACCTCGACGTCGCCGACATGCTGCTCGCCTCGGAGCAGTTTGAGGCCGAGTTGCTCTTGCCCGTCCGGCTGAAGGGCGGTTCGCTCGCGGATCGACCCACGTCGCCGTAAGGAACGAATCCCCGACAAGCGGTGCGTTACCATTTTTCGCGCACACAACCGAGATCAAGACTCGTCAGGTAATCGGGAGAAGACGATTGCCGCATAACCGACAAGACCGGTGTCTGAGCCGCCGAATCGGCCGGCGAGCACTTCGCTGCTCGTGGTGTGCTCGAGGAGTGTGCCACGGCAAGCGCCGAGGACCGTGACCGCGGCGATCGTCGCGGCGGCGGCCCCGCTGCTGCACGCGTTTCTGTGGGCGGTGGCTTCGCCCACGAGACGTTGGCATTCCATGGCACACATGAGGTCGATGAACCGCGCGTCGTTCTCCTCTTTGGCCCAGCGGTGGGCATCCGGGCCGTCGCCGCGCGGTGTGAAACCGTATCTGGGTCCGTAGTGCGTCAGGTCCGTCGTGCCGATGACGAGCGTGCGCTTGTCGTGCCCCTTCAGCACGGCGCCGACCGCCCGGCCCACGTCGCATGCCGTGCCCGTTGGCGGCACCATGATCGGGACGATTGCCGTATCGGGGAACAGGTGCTGCAAGAAGGGGATCTGAACCTCGAGCGAGTGTTCGCCCGTGTGCGCGTCAGGGTCTTCGACAATGAGGTCCGTTTCGCCGAGAATGCGCGAGGCCAGACGCTCGTCGATCCCGACCGGACCGAGCGGGGTGTTCCAGCAACCGCCGCCGAACAGCGCCGCTTCGGACCCTCGATATCCGTGAACACCGCCGAATAGAACGATCGAATCCGGCGCCTTGGAGCCGGCAAGTGCGGCGAAGACCCGAGCGGCCACGCCGCCGCTGTATATCCAACCCGCATGCGGCACGATTCCGCCGACCAGCGTCCCTTCGATCGAGGCGTCGTCGGTCGAGGCGCCGCCACGCGCCGCGTCCAACAGGCGGACGACGTCGCGCCGACACTCCGACTCGCGTTCGGGGTAAAACTGCCCCGCCACGACGGGTTCGCGAATCTTCATGGCGACTGTCCTCGAGTTGGTTCGATCACATCCTCCTGTCGAGCGTCAACGGACCGACACTCCATTATAACACGTCTCTAGCGCAGTTTGTCGCTCCGCTTGCATCTTATCCGAACCGCGACCGTAAGGGAGCGGACCAAGGAAACCGCTCCTTTACGGCCGCGGTTCGGATATGGAAACGCCGCTTCCTTACGGTCGCGGTTCGGTTTGCAAGAACGTCGGTAATGACGGATCACTACACTAGCCCATTGCGGTCCGTCGATACCGGAATCCCTGCCGATCCGCGCGGGGGTTGCTTCCACTTTGCGGGTCGCGTGTCTCGCGAAGCTACCCGCCCGGCGGCGTTTTTCGGTACTGATCGAGTCGCTGTCGCATTGCGGCGATTAGCGCGTCGTCCGCCCTTGCCTCCGCCGCCCGCAGACCCTGCTCGGCCACGGTTATTGCGTCCGCCACTCGACCGCAGGCGGCCAACGCCATGGAATACGTTTCCAGGCAAACCGGTTCCCGCGCGTCCGTTCGTACACACTGCCGCTCGCACAGGAGGATCGCCTCGTCGCAATCACGAAGCTCCGCCTGCGGGCAAGCGGTGAGCAGCAAGATGAACCGGCGAAGGGCCTCCGCGTCGGGATTCGTCTTCGCGACCCCACGCCGGTATCGCTCGATGGCGTCGGCGTACCGCTGCCGCATCGCCAACGCCGCACCGAGACGAAACAGGACCTCGCCGGGCTGCGCCCTCATTTCGTCGGCGAACTCGTAATGCTCGATCGCGCCGTCCAGGTCGCCGCGCGCCCGCAGGGAGTCGGCCAGCCCCACGTGCGCCCGGTCGTCGAACGGCTCCAGTTCCAAAGATGCCCTATAGAGGTCGATCGCCTCGTCGTGACGCTGCTGCCACGCGAGCACGGCGGCGAGCAGCCAGCGGGTCTCAGACGAACCCGGGTCGTTGCGCAGCGCCGCCTCATAGAACGACTCCGCCTCGACGAACCGGTGGCGCCTTGCCGCGAGATCGCCGAGTCTCGCGTGGGCCACGGCGTATTCAGGATCCTGCTCGAGCGATTTCCCAAAGAACCGTTCCGCTTTTTCAAAGTCGCCTTCCTCCATGAGGGCATGTCCCACGCCCATGAAGAGCTCCGCCCGGAAGTTGACGTCGTCTGTCGGCGTGCGCAGCGACCGATTCACCGCGACCACGACCACGGCACACAAGGCCAAGGAAGTGCCAATCCGCGTCACCGATCGGCGCGTCCCTCGTCGCGTTAGCCACCCGAGCGTCCAGACGACCGCCGCCGCGGCCGGGACCGTCATCACGCACGCCATCGGCAGCCGATAACGCGAGGTCACGAAGAATGCGACGACCGACGCGCCATACAGAAGACAATAGGCCACCAGCGCAGCGCGATACCGCACGGTCCGCCTCGTGGCGAATCCGAATCCGGGCGCCGCGACCGCCCCGACGACCGCCAGCGGTGCCAGAACCCCGAATGGAAACGCAAATCCGCCGCCCCGCCATATCAGCGCGCTCAGCAAGCTGGAATAATCGCGATGCACGTAGACGTCTACGTTTCGCGGTATTTCCCGTGCATTGACCAATCGCACGGCTTTGCGCCACAATCCGCCGATGTAATCCGCCGGGTTATCCTTGGCGTATGCCCAGATGCGGCGGATGAAGGCGGCTTCGCGATCGGTGGGGGACTCCGCTCCGGACACCATCGCGCTGCGCACGAAACGGACCCAATACTCGCCCGGGCGGATCGCGATGGTTCGGTCGGCGTCGGCGTTGTTGCCGACGAAAAGGTTGATCCCTCCGTTTGTGGCGATGGGGACGAATGCTCCGGAGACCAAGTAGTTGCGGACCGTCACCGGAGCCACGGCAAGCGCCCAGCCCGCGACCGCCGCAACGGCACATCGGCAGGCCCGCCCGCGACCTCGCCGCGGAGCCCTTCCCAGAATCAGGATTAGCCCGACAGGAAGGACCATCACGGAATTGGGCACCGTGATCGTCGCTATGCCCACCACAAGACCGACCACAAGCCACCGCCACGTCGTCGGGCGGTCCATCGCCCGAAGCAGAAGCACCAACGCCAGCAGTTGCAGGAATATCGCGGGTCCCGTCGCGAGAAGCTGCGTGCTGAAGAAGAGGAACGGACCATACGTCGCCAGCATCAAACCCGCTACCGTGCCGACGGCGGGCGAGTATAGCCGACGACCGATCAGGCTTACGAAGAGACAGCTCCCCACGGCGAGGGCGGCGAGCGCAACTTTGGCGGCGATGATGCTCGGACCGACGAGCCGATATAGACATCCCAACGCGAGCGAAAAAAACGGCGGTTGCCAGAACGCCCGTGGTTCGAGCGCTTCACCCATCGCGAAGCGAACGGCCTGTTGGTGGTAGACGCGGGCATCGACGATCGGGTGCAGGAACGACGGATCGTGCGATCCCTCGATCAGGTACGCGACCTGGACCAACGCCGCGCCGCCGGCCACCGGCAAGAGCCACCGCCCGTTTGTTCGCAGCCAATTCACCGTCGTCGCTTCCCCACGGCCGGGTGTTTCCCATTGGAGCGATTCGTCGCACATGAGACCGCATGCGGTCCGCACTCGAGCTGCCCGAAGGCGGCGCAGAGGCGGCCTCGGGTTCTTCCACGGTTTGTGAGCATAGCTCGCTTCAGCCGATTGCACACGGGCACGTGCGCGACTTGGCCCGAAGAGCGCATTCGCATACAATCGACGCCGCCGGCCAACCGGCTCGCCGGCGGTCCGCGGTGTTCCGCTCGCGCGAAATGGCGTTTCCCCGGAGTGCGGCCGACCCACGGCGTAGCAGCCCATTTGGAGAAGTCTATGGGACCGACTTTCCAGTGGGTCAAACGCCGCTGGTGGCTCGAAAACGACCGACGGGAAGGCCGGTCCCACAAAATATTCTGTTCTTCAGCCGGCTGCTGGTGCGAACGCGGAGTGAGGGGTTTTGGACCAACGCAATCATAGGAATAGCCGCCTCGTTTGGCTGCTGGCCTGCGTGTGGGCCGCCGTGCCGATTGCGTGTACGGGAATCAGCATCGACCCAACCTGCCCCGAAACGCTTCAGGTGGGCGAATCCGGCGAGATTCACGCCAACGAATTGAACCCCGGGGGCCTTGCGAGCTATCTTTGGGAGGTGTTTCCCGAGGGCGCCGGGACGTTTGCCGCGCCGATCGCCCCTGACACCACGTTTCAAGCGCTGGACGAGGGTTCGGTTGTCCTGCGCATGACGGCCCGCGACGGTCTCTATATGGTGATTGACGAGTGCCGATTGTTCGTATCGGGCTTCCTCGACGTCGCCGTGTCTCTGACGGCCGAGCCGTTCGTGGCGGTCGTCGGCGAGCCGGTTACGCTGACGTGTGCGGGCGCCGGATCGGCGGGGATCGTGGAGTTCGTCATCGAGCAGTCCGGCGACGGGGATCCGATTGACCTCGTGGAGGTGTCTCCGGGCGTGGTCGAGTTTACGCCGACCGCCCCTGGCGAGTACGACTTCTCCTGCGTGGGAACGGATGTCGCCGGGACGCAGGGTTCGTCCAGCGTGACCGTCACCGTCGAAGAGGTCGCGGATCCCGGCGCTGCAAACGAAAACGACAATGCGGACGACGTCGCGAACGCCAACGACAATGCCGCCGACGGTGGCAACGAAAACGCCGCGGTCGGCGAGGGCGCGAACGTCAACGACAATGCCGCGGCGCCGGTCGACGGCGCCGAGAATGCAAACGGGTCCAACTTGGACGCGGACAACGACAACGTCGCGGACGAGCCCGGCGGTGGCAATCGCAACGGAAGCGGCGCTCGGCCTTAGCAGCCCGTTGAAAAACTGCGAGTAGCGTCCGCCCCCCGCGGCGGACGTGGCTTTCGAGACCGCTATCGCCGTCCTACGGCCGCCACGGGGGGCGGCCGCTACTTTCTCGTCGGAGCGCGACTTTTTCAACAGGCTGTTACGGTGCGGGCCGCGAACGGCCAGTGCTCGATGATCGGTGATATGATGAATCGTCCCGAAAGCAGCCCTAGCGGCGGGAAAGATATTGGATGACATTGAATCCGGAGTGGCGAAATATGATCGTTCTGCGTAACCGAAGGCTCGTGCTCTTGATGATGACAATGACGGCCGCAGCGTTTTTCGGCTGCCGCGAGCGCGAGGCGGAAGTCGCCTACAACCGAAACCTTGGCGACGATGCGGTCTCCTTGATGCCGGTCGCCGGGATCCATATTGACCCGCGCGTCAAGGACGGAACGACCAACTGGCGCGATTTCGTCAGGCCCGATGGTCAGCCCACGGAGGGAGGCGAGGCATCCTCCGTTGAAGACGAAGTCAGAGCGGTCTTGGATGAGTACAACGAACTCGTGGCCGAGTTCGACGCCGACGGCGATCCCGAAGACCTTGCGTTGTACTTTGTTGAACGTCAAAGATCGGTCGTCAGAAAGCTCACCGAACTCCAGCCGACGTTCCTCGCGAAGATGACCCAGCTTGCGGATGCATTGAAGGAAAAGGCACCGGACAGCGCAGACGCGGTCGATGCGATAATGGTGGCGATGTCGGCGGACGCCGATATGGCGATTCGCGTCGATGACTTGACCGAGGTCAGCGAGACCGAGGCCACGGGGACGCTGGCGGTTTCGGACACGCTTGCGATTCCTGGGCCCGCCATCGAGGTGAAATTCGTGTTTGTGGATGATGAGTGGCTAATCGAGCTTCCGATGCTCGATGCACTCGGACCGACGTTGGAAACTCAGATGGCCCAGATCGACACGGCGATCGCGGGCATCAAGTCAGGATTGGTGCCGGCGGAGCTTGTCATCGAGCAATTCGAGGCGATGGTGAAGCCGGCTCCCAATGACGACTCGAACGACGGCGACGATGCCGAAGATGATCCCGGAGAGGATTCCGAGGAGGATGCCGAGGACGATTCCGATTAGCACACCGGTGAAGGGCGTGTGGCGCGGGACCTCCACCCAAGTCGCGCGTTGCTGAACATCGGTGCCGCGCTTGAGGATTGTTCATTTTTCAGCGGGCCGTCAGGCTTGATCGACGCCCACTGATTGCCGATGTTCGGCGCCTGACGACCTTAGGATCCGTGCAGAAATAACCGGACCGTTTTCCTGGTCGTCATCCTGAGCGAAGCGAAGGATCTCACCTGCAATTCTCGCGAGATTCTTCGCTGCGCTCAGAATGACAGTCGTGCCGATTGAACCAGTTATTCTTGCGCGGATCCTTACAATGTCCGCTCAATACCTCGGCAGCGCCGGGTCGATCTGTGCCGCCCAAGCGTCGATTCCGCCCGTCAGGCTGTGCACGTTGGTAAATCCCTGTTCCACGAGGAATAGCGCCGCGTCCAGGCTGCGCAAACCATGGTGGCAATAGGTGACGATCTTCGTATCGCGCGGCCAAGTCTCCACGATTTCCCCGGTGAGGTCGGCGGTCAACAACGCGCCACCCTCGAGCTTCACGATTCGCTGCTCCTCCGGCGATCGCACGTCGAGCAGGCGCGGCGCGTCGCCCTGCTCCAGAACCCGCGACAGCGCGCCGGGGCTGATCTGGATTTTCTTCGCCGCTTCCGGATCGGCGCCGATTCGGTCCATCATTTCATTCACGTCCCCGGAGATTCGCATCGCCGCGGTTCCGCCCACGCGCCACCGCCTCGCGGACTTTTTCCCCGAACATGCGCCGCTCGCCACCATTCGCGACAATGTATGCGGTGCGCCGAACAGCGATACGATAACTTGACTCTCGCCCTGTTTCTTGATCGTGTGCCACGGTTTATCAGTCATCGGTGCTGTCCACTCGGATCCGCGTGACCCATTGCGCCCTAACGATCCGGCGGAGTCTCTCCGGTAGGCCCCGGTTCGATTCGGCGGCTATCAGTTTGCTGAAGAAGTGGCGGCCGCTCCCCGTGGCGGCCGTTGATCGCCCAGGCCATGGGGCAACGACGCTGCCACCGGGTTCTTCAACGGCCTGTTGAAAAACAACCCGGTTTGTGGGACCGACTTTCCAGTCGGTCATTTTCAGGCCACAGGTGGTGTTTGACCGACTAGAAAGTCGGTCCCACAGACTCTTCAACGGACTGTCAGCAGCCTGCTACCCCACGCTCCCTTCCAGACTGACGTCGAGCAGCTTCTGCGCCTCGACGGCGAACTCCATCGGCAATTGCTGTAACACCTCGCGGCAGAAACCGTTGACGATCAACGCCACCGCTTCTTCCTCGGGAATACCGCGCGAGCGGCAATAGAAAAGCTGCTCGTCGCTGATCTTGGACGTCGTCGCCTCGTGCTCCACACTCGCCGTCGGGTTCTTGCACTCGATATAGGGCACGGTATGCGCGCCGCATTGCCCACCGATCAGCAAAGAGTCGCATCGCGTGTGGTTGCGCGCCCCTTCCGCCTTGGGATGCATGCTGACCAGCCCGCGATAGGTGTTCTGTGCGTGCCCCGCCGAAATGCCCTTGGAAACGATGCGTGAGCGGGTGCCCTTGCCCAAATGGATCATCTTGGTGCCGGTGTCGGCCTGCTGGAAATTATTGGTGATGGCGATCGAATAGAACTCGCCCACCGAATTGTCGCCGCGCAATATGCAGCTTGGATATTTCCAGGTGATCGCCGATCCGGTCTCGACTTGCGTCCAGGAAATCTTGGAGCCGCGCCCGCGGCAATCGCCTCGCTTGGTGACGAAGTTGAAAATGCCGCCCTTGCCCTCTTCGTCTCCCGGATACCAATTCTGCACCGTCGAATATTTGATTTCCGCCTCCTCCAGCGCAATCAGCTCGACCACCGCAGCGTGCAACTGGTTCTCGTCGCGCTTGGGTGCGGTGCAGCCCTCCAGATAGGATACGTAGGAGCCTTCGTCGGCGATGATCAGCGTGCGCTCCAACTGCCCGGTCTCCGAAGCGTTGATGCGGAAATAGGTCGACAGTTCCATCGGGCAACGCACGCCTTTGGGCACGTACACGAAGCTGCCGTCGGAAAACGCCGCCGCATTCAGCGTGGCGAAGAAATTGTCGGTGATCGGCACGACCGAGCCGAGATATTTCTTCACCAGTTCGGAATGATCGCGGATGGCTTCCGAGATCGGGCAGAAGATCACCCCCGCCTCGCTCAGCTTCTCCTTGAAGGTCGTAGCGACCGAAACGGAATCGAACACCGCGTCCACCGCGACGCCGGACAGCAATTTCTGTTCGGACAAGGGGATGCCGAGTTTCTCGTAGGTTTCAAGCAGCTTAGGATCGATTTCGTCCAGGCTCTTGGGCCTGTCCTTGTCGGTGGTGATGATTGGTGTTGCTATGCGCTTCTTCTCTTCGTCATTCAGATTGACTAGCGCATCCCTATTTCTAATTAGTGCGTTGACGAACTCTACCACAGCCTTTGCGTAAGCGTCAGTGTCTCTTTCCGCATCTGTAAATGTTCTTGAGAATGTCCGAACCTTGACAATGATGTCATCAAAGAACTTCAGGTCGTCGAGACCCCCCATCATTGCCTTGAATCGCTCATCTAAGTCTTTGACCGCCTGTCCGGCATTCTTAAATTTATCTAGCGCGTCGTTGAGTATGTCGACGTTTCTTGCCGCAAGTATGACCCTTGCTTGGAACTTGAAGAACTCAGTTACTAAGGCTCCAACCCAGGTTATTGGGCCCGCGCCAAGTTCCTGCAGCTCTTTAACAAGTGCGTTCTGTTCTTCCGTGCTCATCGCTTGGACTTTTGCAAGCACTTGGAATCTTAATGTCAATAACTCGACGTCTGTTGTCGCGGTCGTCGCCAATGCATGCAGAACTTGTCTTGAAATTTTAGCTTCAACAACGCCGTCTCGAATGGACTTGGTTAAATTGTTAAATGCAGTACCTAGATCCTCGACCTCGTTGATGCCACCTCCTAATTCATTAAGCTCGGTATTTAATGCTTCGAGGTCCTCAACGCTATCCTCGAGGAGCACTCTAAATCCAAGCCATGCTGTAATTGCGCCTGCTATCGCGAGACCAAACTTAGTAATGAAGGTGACT
>JADFHG010000565.1 GCA_022567365.1 Planctomycetota bacterium
AAAAGTGGTACTCCGCCGAGAAAGTAGCGTCCGCCCCCTGTGGCGGACGTAGGACGGCGATAGCGGTCTCAAGAGCCACGTCCGCCACGGGGGGCGGACGCTACCGGAGTTTTTCAACAGGCTGCCGACTGACGCTTGCCGAAGACCATGAGGCAGGCTCGAGAAGAACATGGGTCGATTCGGAAAAATATCGGACAACCCGATCAACTGGTCGTTCAAGGTCGGCCGGTTGTTTGCGATCGACATCCGCATCCACATCCTGTTCATCGTCTGCGCGGTGTGGCTGGTCAGCACGCAGGTTCGTGACGGCGGTCCCGACGGGTCGTTCACGCGGGCGCTGATCGACGGGTTGGGAATCGAATGCCTGCTGTTTCTCGTCGTGCTCATGCACGAGTTCGGCCATTGCTGGGGCGCACGCAAGACCGGCGGCACGGCTGACGAAATCCTCATTTGGCCGCTCGGCGGACTCGCGAGCGTCAGCCCGCCGCACACCGCCCGCGCCCACATGATTACGACGGTGGCCGGTCCGATGGTCAACGTCATCTTTTGCACGCTCTCGGCAATTGTCCTCACCGTGTGGGTGGGCACGGCATCGGTCGTGCCGATCAACCCGCTAAGCCCGTTCAGCCCGATCGATCCATTGGTTTACACGACCGCGGCGCAGCAATGGCTGATGATCTTCTTCGGGATCAACTATGTGCTGCTCCTGTTCAACCTGATGCCGGTCTTTCCATTCGACGGTGGTCGTATCCTCCAGGCATGGCTTTGGAAACGCAAGGGCCATCGCCGTTCGATGGAGATCGCGACGTCGACGGGGATGTTCGGCGCGGTGGCGATCGCACTGTTCGGTCTGTTCACCGATCAGGGGTTCCTGCTCTTCGGCGTGGCCGCCTTCGGCTACATCACGTGTTGGCAGCAGCGGCGGATGCTCAGGGAGACGGCGGAATTCGGCGCGGGCGAGTTCGGCTACGATTTCTCGAAGGGCTACGGTGCGTTTGACACTGACGAGACCGAAACCGAACCGAGCCCGGGTTTCTTCGAGCGACGAAGGCTCCAAAAACTCGCAAGAAGCGCCGAGCGCGTCCGCGAGGAGCGCGAGGCCCACGCACGCGCCGTCGAGGACACGCTGCGCAAGGTCTCGGCGGAAGGTGTCGAATCCCTCACGCCGAAGGAACGCCGGATCCTCGAAGAGGAGACCCAGCGGCAGCGCACGTCTGATTCGGATCGATAGGCGTTGGGCGGAGTTCGATCTGGTGCAGTGATTCGAACAGATGGCCTCTTATCCGAACCCCGACCGTAAGGGAGGGGACGTGCTTTCACTCCGTTGATGTGTGTTGCACCATGAGAGCGACTTCGACCAATTCGTAGCGTCCGCCCCCCGTGGCGGACGAAGAACGCGAAGGCTCACGGCCCTCGCATACTACGTCCGCCGCAGGGGGCGGACGCTACTACGCTAGCTCGGTTTGGGCGGTAACGGATTGTCGAATCCCTTGCGTTCGCAGATCGCGGTGATGATCGGGCGGAACTCTCGGATGACGTAGTTGTCCAGCCGGATGGACCGAGCTCGACCGTCGATTGTGTAGTCCAAGTCGAGCCGGCCTGTCTTGGCATATCGCTCCGCACGGATGCCCGTCATCGCGTCGAACGGGATCGGCGCGGCGCCCCCGATCGTGAGGCCCGCGTCGGTGAGCGCCACGCGGGTTCTGAGAACCCGCACGAGCACGAAGACCCAGACCAAGCCGAGCGCGACGAGCGCGCTCCCCAGATAAACCTGATTGCGCTGCTCCCCTTCGTCATGGTCGTGCGCGGCGGCCACCCATCGATGATCGATCACGCGCGCTCCGTCCACGGTGAGGATCAGCAAGCCGCCGGGACCGAAGTAACAGACCTTTCCGCCGTCTTCGGCCGTCAATCCAGGATCGCCAACCGCGGTGCGGACCGACGCGATGTCGATCGGCGCCGGCAGGGTGCGCACATAGGCCGCCGTCACGCCTCGATTGATCACGTCGGGAAGCGGGTCGGGCACCTCGTCGATGATCCCTTCGCTCTGCAATGCGGTGAACGCGGCGGCGAGGTTCTGATTCGGATACCCGATGAGCCCGTCGTAGAGAAACCACGCGCCCGCGCCGAGAAAGAGAATCATGAACGCGGCCGTTCGGACCTTGCGCTCGGTCGTCGTCTGCGAGTGAATGGGCTGCATCAAACCGGCTCCCTCGAGTCCGCCGCGGGCCCCCGCGCTCGGATCGTCCGAGCTGTGGTGCCTCGCCAAAAAATCTATGGTGCCCGGCCCCAATCATTCC
>JADFHG010000566.1 GCA_022567365.1 Planctomycetota bacterium
TGATACTGCCTGAACGCCGCACGCGTGGCAGCGAACGGCCAGAGGCGAAGGTATGCCCCCGTCGCGACTGGTACGCGGCGGCCGAGGATCCGGAGAACGGGCAACGGGAATTCCATGAGCGCGGGTCTGACGCGGTAGGGCTCGGTCGGCGCATCCGGCACACCGTAGACGCCGTGCGGCGAGCGCACCGGGTAAATGCTCGAATCGTACTCGAACCCGAGATCGACGAGTTCATCGAGCGCCCAATGCGACTCGGAATCGACCCCGTACCGCGGTGCCCGATAGCCGCGAACCCTCCGCCCGGTCAGCTCCGCGAGGCAGTCGCGGGATTGGAGGACATCCGCGCGAAACCGGTCGCGCGTCATCCCGGAAAGCGCCTCATGTGCGAAACCGTGGCTGGCAATCTCGTGGCCCGCCTCATGAATGCGGCGAACGATCTCCGGACGCCGCTGCGCGACCCAGCCGAGCACGAAAAACGTCGCCCGGGTCCCGTGCTCGTCGAGCAGTCGCAGGATCGTATCCATGGGCCGATCCAGGCGCGAGGGCAGCGCGGACCATCCCGTGCGGGGAACGTTTAGATTGTGCGCGTGGAACCACTCCTCCACGTCGAAAGTGAGCGCGTGAACGGGCCGATGGTCTGCATGTGAGTGTCGCAACGTGTCTCTCAATCGCCCTGCCCGGCCAACCACAACATCGGAGCCGCGTGCTTGAAGCCCGCGCGGTTCGCGTTCCTCCGCACGCTGCCCGATCACCTCTGGACCGATAATCAACGGGGACCGCGTGGTCCGCCTCTTGTTTGATCGGACACCCGCGCGGGTTGCTGAATGCGCTTCTTATGGGGCTTGTTCGCGGATGAACGGGGGTGGCGCCGGCACGGTGCCAGACGGGAAATCGTCGTAGCCGGAGGTAGGGAGCGATAATCACGTCGGTAGCGACGCTCACCGCCAAGCCCCATTCGCCCGGAGGAGCGGTGGGCACTTCGTTACTCGAACCCGGGGGCGCGGGACCGCGCGGGCTTCAAGTCCGCAGCACGAGTTATCGCGCAACCTCGGGCGATTCACGCCTTGGCACAAGCCGACTCCACGCGCCGAGCAGCCCGAAGAAGAGAAAGTTCAGCCCGTATGCCGCGTAGCCGAAACTCGCGCCGATAGTCGCGTCGCTTGCGAGTAGCGAGGCGGCGATTCCGCAGACTACCGGCCAAGCCTGGATGATTGCACAATTCCGCAGGAACACGTGATCGGCCCCATCCATGCGTTGCAGCGGCAATAGGACTGCTAACAGAAGCATCGTCCCCGGCACGACGTATTGGCCGAGCGGAATCACGTCACCAAACCCCGCCGTCATTGCGAGTGTGTGCAGCGGCGAGAAACCGCCTGGGTCGTACAAATAGAACGGCACCGTCACGGCGACGAACGCGGCCGCACCGACCGCGGCGAAACCCGACGCCGTTTTCCATCCGCGCTTCTGAACAATGACCGAGACCACCATCGCCGCGAGCAGCACGAAGTTGATCCGCGATGAGAGGGCCACACCGAATGCCACAGCCGCGAGGATCCCGTGCCATGGTCTTGCATCGTCACGCAGGACGGCGCGCAGCATCAACAGCGCCAGCGCGAGCACGTAGATACTGTTCGCGAACACGTCGCTGCCGACGACGTAATCGCGCAGCACCGTCGGGCAAAGCGCGAAGACGCTGCAGAGAAGAACCAGCGCCGCCGCCCTGCTTCGCAGATACAAGACGCTCGTGACGTAGAACCCGAGCATCCAGAACACGTTTTGATAGGCACTGCTGCCGAGGAGGACGAAGGGCGCCGCGAACAGCAGCGCACCGGGAAGCGGGCTGATCGGGGCGTCGAGGTATGTACGCGGATAGTACGGATAGCGGCCGTTGACGAGTTCGGTGACGGCGATGTTCAAGGCGTCGTCGCGGTCGGCGCCTGCGGGTATCCGTTTCCGCGCGTCAGCGATGGGATACACGGCGACGAAGAGCGATATCAACGAACAAAGGACAACGACTTCCACAATGGCCAGTCGGCGGCCGCGAATGTGCCTCACGCAAAACGGCAACGCGACCCGCCCGATGAAGACGACCAGCGGCAGGGCTGCAATGAAGTAGCCGATCGCCGCCAGGGTGCCGAAATATTTCTCCACCTGACTCACGCCGGGCAGCGCCAGGCAGAAGGCAATCCAA
Source organism: Planctomycetota bacterium (assembly GCA_022567365.1). Lineage (GTDB taxonomy): Bacteria > Planctomycetota > Phycisphaerae > UBA1845 > UBA1845 > JADFHG01. Next base: position 2,192 of record JADFHG010000566.1, read on the forward strand.
AGCCAAGTGCCGATGGTCGGGGGTCGGGGGGAGGTCATCGACATTTGCTGTCGGCCTGCCATCCAAGTGTCGAAACTCGCCCGGGTTGAACGAACGGCCTTCAC
>JADFHG010000075.1 GCA_022567365.1 Planctomycetota bacterium
TACAGGCGGATCCACCACCTGCATCGCGCGGCGCGGATCGTCCGCGATGCGGGCGGCAAGATGCCGCGCAGCGCCGACCAATTCCGCGAGCTGCCCGGTGTGGGGGAATACATGTCGGCCGCGATTGCATCGATCGCATATGGTCAGCGCGTCGCCGCGGTGGATGGAAACGTGGCCCGGGTCATCGCGCGGTTGTTCGTGGTTGGTGACGACGTCCTGTCACCATCGGGAAAGGCGGCGATTGGGGAAATCGCGAGAGCGCTCATTCCCGTTCGGCGCCCGGGCGACTTCAACCAGGCATGGATGGACCTTGGCACGGCCGTCTGCACGCCGAAGTCGCCGGATTGCGATTCATGCCCGCTCGTGGCCTGCTGCGGGGCGGCGGCGACCGGGCAAACGGCAGTGCTTCCGGTGCGGGGCAAACGCGGACCGGTAGTCGAGATTACGACGATTACCGTCTTGTTCCTCGATGCTGATCGAATCCTCGTGCGGCGGCGACCGACGGGTGGGTTGTGGTCCGGGCTGTGGGAGTTCCCCAACACGGATATTGCGCGCGGCACGGCTCATCAGGGTGCAATTGCGAACCTCGCGCGTGATCACGGCCTGCGACTGCTCGACGGGACCCACGACGTGGGCACGGTGACGCATCGGCTGACCCACCGGGCAATTCGGTTTCGCGTGTACGCGGCGTGGGCGGTTTCGGGGAGCGCGCCTCGAATGGACAGTCGGAGCGAATGGGTTTCCGCCGATGGGTTCGAGCGTTTGGCGGTATCGACGGCCCACCGCCGCATCATGCGGAAGGCGTCGCCGGTCATTGACGGATTGAGGCGGGGCGGCGTTCCGCGTAACGAAGGTGTAACCGGGTAGACTTGCAAATATCCGAAACTGAATCTCCAGTGCTTTGTCATGGATGATTCGACTCGTGGCTCAACGTCATCGAGCGGTTCTTTCGTGACCTCGATGAAAAGCGCGTGCATCGCGGTGTCTTTCGAAGCGTCCCCCAACTGATTGACGCCGTCATGGGATACATCGAACAGCACAACAACGACCCCAAGCCGTTCGTCTGGCGAAAAACCGCCGAGGAGATCATCGAAAAAGTCGGGCGAGCGAGGCTCGTACTAAATAATGCCCCAACAGGATGAATCAGACCAGTCGCGGATATATCCGACACGCGAGCACTGCCGCCGCCAGGGCGAGAAGCGGGTCCGTCGGGTCGGGGATTCTCGTCGCGGCACACGCGGTCAAGGCCTCCGCGGCGATCGCCACCGCGACAACGGCCGACAAAACGAACCAAACCGGCGCCGCACGCCCGGCGCGCCTCAGCATGATAATCGAACCCACGGCGATGACGAGAAAATGCGTCGTGGTCGTCATGATGTTGACGATCGCGTGCTCGAGCGGCAAACGCCAGAGCGATTCGAACGGAAGTCGACAGGTCAGCATCGAATCGATTGTCCACGCAAGGGGCGGCAGACCGTCCAACGAGCCGAGGAGGACAATGCCCGCGTGACCGCACGCGAACGCCGCCAGCCCCCACGTCGGCAGGAGAAACTTCGGTCGTCCGTGCCACCAAACCCGGTCCATCATTCCCGTAAGGAGAATCGCCGTCCACGCGCCGAAAACGACCCCCAGACAACGCAGGCACAGAGGGGCAATATCGAACACGTGCGAACGCATGAAGAGCTGCGAGACTTCGATGGCTATCGCGAGAACCCAACCATGTTGAATCGCACGAAAGAGCGCTGACTGGCGCTCCTTGGAGGCTTCGAGCCCGGCGATGACTGCGATATACCCAAACACCGCGAACCAGGCGGCCGCACCGAGGTTCGTAGCCAACGGCAGCCACGGCGAATGCCCCGCCATCGCCGGACGCGCGGCGACGAGATCCCAGCGGGCCCGTTCAATGCCGTTTTGAACGCTGCCGCCGTCCGTCATGATGTCGAACGGCGCAAGGTGAAACACGAGGAGTCCGATCGTCAGGCCCGCGACCAACGCGGCCGCCGGACGTCTTGCCAAGCCATCTCGCACCCAGGCCATTGCCCGCGACGCCAAGCGGACGAGCGTCGGTGCAATCAGCGCACCGATCATCGTCCCGGCTACGTTGAAGTAGACGTCGGACTGCGCGGCCACCCGGATGGAGATCGCCGACTGGATCGCCTCGGCCGCCACGCTGAGAATGGCGCCGACTGAAGCCGCGAGGACGATTGAAAGGCCTCGTGGGAGTCGCATCGCCCAACCACTCAGCGCAAGCGCGAGACCAAGCGGGAGATAGACCAGGATGTTCGTCGCTGCATCCGCGAATGTAGTACGGACGGGTGCAATGGCCAAGACCCCGAGTCCTGACGACGCCGATAGCGCGGAGAAATCGATATCGAACGGGATCAACGAGCCATACATGACCAGCATCGCCCAGAGCATCGCCCAGACCCACGAGGCGCGTGCGGACGGCGGTCGATCTGATCCTAGCGCCGATAAGGCGCCCGAATCGCGGGATATTGCGGGTTTCACTGCTCCAACTCCCCTCCGGATTGGGCGTACGTGCCATTCTCGATGCGCGGTCATGGTGCGTGCCTGCCGCCGGCCGCTGCCTGACCTCCGGGCACGGACGGTGCCCGGTCCGCGACGAAGCTTGGAGGCGCCTACTCGGACGCCCACGAATCGCGGCAACCGATAGAACCGCGCATCACCGGCCTGAGACATCCCGTCACCGCGGCTGAAGCAACGGTGGGCGCGCCGTTTGGGAAAGACGGGGGATTGTGACGGTTGCAGCGGATGCGGCGTCGAGCGGTCTGCGACCGACACCGTACGGGACCGAGACCGACACCGTGCGGAACCGACAGCACGGGCCGCGATGGGGACGGCGAGGCGCCCGCCGGGCCAGGATGGCGAAGGGCGAGGCCCGGTATAACCGGCTTGCCGGCGCCGAGCCGTGTCATCTATCGTTCACCCCGCAACGTCGCCCGCGAATCGATCCGGTTGTGGGGAGGTCGCGAGGAATGTAGCCTCTGCGGCGCGGAGTCGTTGCCGCAGATAATTCGTTTGCACGGGAGAGATGCTGATGAAAGCCGCGGTGATTCACGGATTCGGCGGACCGGAGGTGTTCCGATACGAAGATGTCAAGCAGCCCGAGGTTGGTCCGGGTGAGGTCATCGTCAAAGTCGCGGCCTGCGGGATCAACCGCTACGACCTGTACCTCCGCATGGGCGCCGTCTCTACCGATATCGCGTTTCCGCACGTGATGGGCGCCGACATTTCAGGAACGATCGCCGCAGTGGCGAATGACGTCGATAATTGGCGGGTCGAAGACAAGGTCATCGTCGCGCCCGGCTACCCGATCGACCCGACCGATTGGGACGTCAGACCGGAGAACAAGGCCCCCAGCTTCGAGGTGACCGGCACCCACGGTTGGGGCGGCAACGCCGAGTACATCCGTGTGCCCGCGCGCTTCGTGCTCGCGGACGACTGCGGCCTCGAGGCGACGCAGACCGCGGCCATGCCGCTGGTGCTGATGACTGCCGTCCACGCCGTCGCGACGCTCGGCGAGGTGTCGGCCGGTCAAAAAGTCTTGGTGCAGGCGGGCGCATCCGGCAGCGGAATCGCTTGCGTGCAAATGGCCAAGGCGCTCGGGGCCGACGTGGCGACGACCGTAGGCTCAGACGAGAAGCTCGCGTTCGTGCGGTCCGCCGGTGCCGACCTCGCCATCAATTACAACCGCGCGGCACCGGCCGATATGATCCTCGACTGGACCGACGGCGTCGGTGTCGACGTCGTCATCGACATGGTGGGTGCGAGCGTATTTGCGTCCAACCTGAAGGCGCTGCGCGTCGGCGGCATTCTCGTGAACTTCGGTTTGGTCGGCGGTTTCGAGACGACGTTGAACATCCGAGACCTGTTCTTCAAGCAGCACCAGATACGCGGTTCCTTCATGGGCAGCATGGACGAACTGCGGACGGGGCTCGGCATGCTGCGCGACGGCAAGATACGGGCCTTCGTCGATCGAACCTATCCGGTGAGCGACGTGGCCGAGGCACACCGCTACATCGACTCGCGCGCGGTGCGGGGCAAGGTCGTGCTCGTGCCGTGAGGTCGCCGACGAGCGACTGCGCTCCGCGTGGTCCCGCCGTTGAAGCCGTCATGGTCCGGTCTCGATGTGCCGGTCTAGCCGGTCGCACTTCGCAGGGTCTTCTCATGATTGTCTACCGCTTCGACAAAACGACAACGTGCTCCCTGCTGCGACACGCGACGACGGCGGGCGGCAACATATTCGTCGGGTCGGACGGCGCTGATGATGGTGCGTTTCTGCGCGTTCGATACCGCCGCGAACCGTCGGACCCGGCGGCCGTAACCATCACCCTGGCCCTTCCATTTCGGGGCGTCGGGGGTGCTCCTGAACAAATCGTGTTCGACGTGCTCGGCGATGGTAGCGGTTGCCGCATTCTGCTTGACGCCATGGATGCGAACGCTCACGCACTGGAGTACGTGTTCGGTCCGGTCGACTTCGTGCGGTGGCGATTGATCTCGGCGCCGATTGCAAGACCGGATCCTGGTTCGAGGAGCGGATCGGACGAGGCGACGACGACCGTACGACCGCCGCTACAGTTCCAGCAGTTCGCCGTCAGCCTCGACGCTGGTTGCGCGATGATTGACGTCGGGTTTCGATCGATCGCCGTCACCGGTGCGGCGTTTCTCACGCCGACCGGACTCGCTTGAGTCCGTTTCGCCGGAGCGGAGTTCCGTATTGTGTAGCGGCCGCCCCCCGTGGCGGCCGTAGAACCAAAGGGGTGTTCGATCTTTCGCACGCCACACAAAAAGCAGACTTTGCCGTAAAGCATTTCCCGCTTCTGTGTTCCCGGCCGCGGGCGCTAGCAAGCCGGTTTTGCTAGGCCCGTGCGATCTCTCGCCGATTGTTGCGTCACGAGTTTCGGCGGATCCGGCGTGCGAAATCGGGAAATGCTCCAGCCCGCGCGGACGTCCGTACATGAACGAGCATCGCGCCAGTCCGTGACACCGCGCGTGTTTCAAGCACGCGGCTCGGCTCGGCTCGGACGCAGGGTCACAATGTGCATGAAACCGGATGCCCGCCGCTCCCGCACGATCGCGGTTCGGATTTGGGTCGTCCCCAAGAACGCGCAAGGCTACGCGTGAGGACATATCAGGAGGATCCGTAACCGAGAGCCCGTGGAACGAAAGACCGTCGGTGCAGGAACAACTTAACCGTTGGCGGTCGGCTCCCCGCCGGTTTCTTGTGAACGGGGCGGCGCGCTCGATCCGGTAGGCGTGACGCCTGCTCGTTCGATCATTTCCATGAGCAGCGCCTCCTCCATAGCCGGGTCGCGGCCGCGATCGAGCCAACGATCGTCGTTCACCGAGGCCGTCTCCCGACCCGTCGTCGTCGGAAGGCGGTCTCCGAAGAGCTGATATGCCGCGATGGTACTGTTGAACTGACGGTCCGGTGCTGAAAACCGCTGTTTGTGGACGATCACAGCGAGCCGTGTGGCATCGTCGGAGCCGGCCACCGGTGTGATCGAGATTTCGACCCACCGACGAATCGGATTGATCGTAGCCTCCCAGAAATCGGAAGACGAGGCGACGTCGCGGCGCCAGAACTCGAAAAAGTGTTGCGAGACGGCGGGGAACGTCGAAATCTGCCCGGCGCGCCGATCGACGCGGTCAAGCCGAAAGCGATGCCGTCTAAGCGTCTCCTGCCCGGCCTGCCACAAATGATCGAACTGCGGCGAAGCTTGCGATATGGAGACGGTCGCCGCGGATTGATAATCGGTGCGCGGCGCCGTACGGCATGCCGCCAACGCGACGGGGAGGGAAATCGCCAAGAGAAACTGCTTACCCATTGCCAGCGGATGTTACGCTGCGCGACGTGGTGGTCAAGGCATTGTCGGTTTCGCCTTGCGTGCCTCGTCCAATTTGGGCATAATGACAGTGGTAGCGTCGTTTGAACGGCCCCAGCGATAGGCTGGTGCGTGTCCGATCAGTGGGAGTGCGAATGGGCGAAATATTGGATGCACTGCATCGACTCCAATCCGTTGAGGTCAAGCTAGCGAAGATCCGCCAGGCCGGCGAGGCAAAAAGCCGACGGGTCGAACTCCATGGGCGTCACGCACGTCAGTTCGAGGAGAAGCTCGAGCAGTTGAAGGGCGTGATACGAGACCATCAGATACGAATCGACGCACTTACACTCGAAATGACCACTCGGGAAGAGACGACCGTCAAACAGCGCGTCGAGCTAAGCAAAGCCAAGACCAACAAGCAGTACTCCGCCATCCTCGAAGTCATCAACACCACCAAGGCCGACAACGCGAAGCTCGAAAGCACAATCCTCGAGCTGATGGAGTCTGTGCAACGCTTGAACGAGGAAGCGGCGCAAGTGGAAAACGAAAAAAAGGAGCAGATTGACCGCGTGGCCACTGCCGAGCGAGCCCTCGCGGCACAGGCGGAAGAGACGGATCCGGAACGCCGGCGTCTCGAATCCGAACGCGACAAACATGCCCAGCATCTTTCGCCGGAGGCGCTGGCGACGTTTCAACGGGTCGCCCAACGGCATGACGGGGAGGCCATGGTGCCCGTTGTGAAGCTCAACCCACGCCGGGAAGAGTATGCCTGCTCCGGCTGCAACATGAAAACCACCCTCGAGGTGGTCAATGCTCTGCAATCGCACGATAGCATGCTGTTCTGCCCTATTTGCGGGCGAATCCTCTACTACGACGACGCCGTCGTCTCGCGGCGCTAGCAGTTTCTTGAAGGTGTGGCGGCCGCCCCCCGTCGCGGTCGTGGAACGCCCAGGAAAGTGGGCCAACGACACCGCAGTCGAGGTCTTCAACAGGCCACTAGTGCTGCGTCACGCCTAAACTTGCGGGTTGGGCGGCAACCCAAATCCGAACCGCGACCGTGAGGAGCGGACTTTGCTATGCCTATCGCTCAGCACCAACCCTAGAACCCAGGTGTGACGCTGCACTAGCGTGCCGCCAACCCGCAACCGCTGGGTTGACGGCACGCTGGATTGTCTCGAACGAACCCCTGTCGCAAGGGTGAGAGCCCGGTGATCAGTGCGCCGTAGCGACCGCGCTGCTGGTGTTCTCCGTCGCGACCGCCAGGATCGAAGACCTTCGTCGTCGTCGTCGCTTCTTCTTCACGCCGCTGACGGGGACGACGGCTGGGCGCGGTTTCGCCGATTCGGCGACGACGATCGCCTCGTGGGCCGTCGCGGCGTAAAGGTCGGCGTTCACTTCCGTCCAAAGACCTTCGGCACGGTTGAATACACCGCCGGAGACGATGATGTTCATCGTTGGATTCGATGAGACCTCGCGGATGAGGTCAACCAGCTTTCGAACACCGGGCACTCCGGAGGGACTCGTGCCGAAAATCAGGAGGATCGTCGGACGGAGTTGCCCGACCAGGTTGAGGATTTCGTCGTTCGGTATCGCACCGCCGAGGAAGTAGACCTCCCACCCGCGCGCCTCGAAGAGATCCGCGGTCATCTGGGCGCCTAGTTCCTCGGGCTCGCCGTCCGCGCAACTGATCAGAATACGTTTGCCGTTCGAGCTACTCTGTTTCAAACGGAGCTGAATTTGGTCGGCGATGGCCCGGTTGATCCGCGTGGCCATAGCCTCCGCCGCCGCGTTGATTCGATCTTCCTGAAACAGTTTGTCGACCCGTTCCATCGCCGGCCAGAGGAGATTGCGATACACCGTGGACGGATCCGAGGACTTTTCGAGTTCGCTCTGGACGATGTGTCTGCATTCGGCGCGTTTTCCGGCAAGAAGGGGCCTGACGAATTTCTCAAGAACAGCGGCGTTGGGCATGGGACACTCCCGGCGTGGACTGGGCCTCGGAGACCTTATTGCATGCGGGCCTCCTGCCCAGCGCTTGAAGCAGTCCTACGCGATCTAGTTTTCTGCCGGGCTCCAGCCCGACCGTTTCTACACGGCTTTTGTCTACGCAAATTCGCAAACAAGCACGCCGAATTGTTAAATTGGGCAATTCGCGGCTCGGCCAGCGTACTATCGACGGACGCGCAGAAAAATCTTTAGGCCCCTCTCACTCATTTCTCCGCCCTTGGTGGGCACAGGTTGGCCACGGCCGAAAACCCGCGCTGCAGGGGTGCCATCGCGGTCTTGTTCGAGAATCGGGTCACTCGGTGGGGATGCTCGGGAGCGCAGTGTTTGCGCGGACGGCGCTCGAAGCGGCGCATCGCGTGTATCTATTGGCCCGGGAGTCTGTCTTGCACACACGCATCTCGTTACTCAGACGGCATTGCGAAGGTACGCTCGGTATCAAGCCCCTACCGGCCCGTTGAACAACGTGCGGCACGGGCCTGGCTCCGGTATAACCACCTTGCCGCGTCCGCTTGCCGGTGCGGATGCCACGCCCACAATTTGGACTTTCGCAAAAGGCCTCTTGTCTTGGAGCATGAAAACATCCCTTAGCAGCCTGTTGAAAAAGTGTTGTCCACCCGAGTTAGTAGCGTCCGCCCCCCGCGGCGGACGTAGGACGGCGATAGCAGATTCGAAAACCACGTCTGCCACAGGGGGCGGACGCTACGCGGACTTCTTCAACAGGCTGTTAGCGAAACCGTCTTCCTTGGCTCGGACAGACGCCTAGCAGCCTGTCGAAAAGTGCGGCCGCCCCCCGCGGCGGCCGTGGAACAACCATGAACGAGGGCCAACGAAACCGCCGTCGGGTTTTTCCACGGGCTGCTATTGCGCCGGCAATCCTGGAGTTGCGGGTTCCTCGGCTCGGCTATGACCAACATCGGGGATGGTATCAGGGCGGCGCTTCCGCGGAGCCGATTCGGAACCTCGCGTCACGACGAACGGTTGACCGGGAGGTTCGCCCTCCTAAGGTCGTCTTTCGTAACCCACGCATTGAAGGTCGATGCGTGCCTGGAAGCTCGTTGACGTTCGCGATGCGGATCCGATCCGAATGTCCGCGGCACCGGTTGGCAGTTGCAAAGCCGGCGATGTCGACATCCGCAACGGCGTGGTGGTGATGTGGTTGCCCATTCGTCGGGTTGGAACGCTGGTGTATCCTGCTCGCAGGGCCGACCGTGTTTTGCCTCGACCGATCGTCGGCTTGTGGCCGATAAACAAGGGGGTATCGGTTGCTGGTTCTGTGTCACACACACGCCTCGTGGGCAAGGAGCGAATACATGCGTTTCTCCGTGGTGCCGATTGCATTATCCACGCTCCTGATTGGCGCGTGCATCACCAGCGACCCGGGAACGCCTTCGCGGTCTATGGCCCGTATCCACGAGGTGGCGACCGCCCGCACGTTCCCTGCACGTCGACCGGCACCTAGAGCCGCGAATCCGAAACAGCGCACCACAACCCGTCGTCCGCCCAGCTTCCGCTCGCTCGCGGGGATCAAGGAAACATGGTATCCACGGGGCGGGCGCATCAGTTCGCGATGGCGATCGATCGTCGTTCACCACAGCGCGACCCGCTCGGGCAACGCGGCCGAGTTCGATCGCTACCACCGCAGTCAGGGATGGGACGAGCTAGGCTACCACTTCGTCATCGGAAACGGCCACGGATCGCCGGACGGGAAGATCGAGATCGGATCGCGTTGGCACAAACAAAAACACGGTGCCCACTGCAAGACGGTCGGCAACTACTACAACGAGCACGGGATCGGTATTTGCCTCGTCGGAGACTTCACAAAGAGCAGGCCCACCGGACCCCAGTTGGCCTCCTTGCAACGCCTCGTCCGGTTTCTTCGGGGCGAAGCCGACATCGCGTTGAGCGAGGTCACGACCCACGGACGGGTGACCCGAAGAACGGCATGTCCCGGCAGGCACTTCTCGTTGGCCGGTCTGCGGCGGGCCGTACGCCTACCCGCTCGCGCGACCAGCCTCCCATAGACTGGTCGCGATTATATACCGCTGGTCGCGTACCATTCTCAGGCAATCCGGCGACGAGGCGCAAATTGAATTGAAATTGCATTGGACCGTTCCTAATATCGCCCAATGCCCTTGCCGGATCGTACGACGGCCCGACGGTCGCCCCAGTCGCCGTTTCACCGAGAGATATCGGAAGTTCTAAACCGCAGCGCCGCCGGCACCGATGGGTAAAAGAGACATTGGGACTCCGTGGTGTCCCATAAGATTGATCGGCAGCGGGCCGTCGACCGCGGATGTGCGGGTCCGAATCCGCCGTTCCAAGACTGAAGACGTGGACGGGGCCTAACCGAGCAGGTGCGGTCCTTGGAGCTTTGAAGATGAACAGAAAGACCTACGGGCAACGTTTTGTGCGGATGTTGGCGACGGCCGCGATGGGCGGCAGTATCGTTCAACTGAGCGGTTGTGACCCGGCCGTCCGGGATACGCTGCTCGTCGGGCTTCAATCCACCACGCAGAGTTTGAGTGGTGCGCTCATCGACGCGTTCTTCATCAGTCTCGCGGATGACGAGGCAGAAGCCTCCGGGTTTACGACGACGGGCTGACCGACAACGGAAAGCCATTCGGTTGTCTCGTAAGGCCTCAGGCCCGTGGACTCTCGAGAACCGAATCGCGGTAGGGGCGAAGCGCGGGGTGGTCCCGACCTACCGAGATCGACACACGCTTGATCGCCTTGTTGTCTAGTACAGTGTTTCATATGTCCTACGACTATGATTCTCCTCCGAGCCGCGGGCTTCAGCCCGCGCGGTGCCACGAAATTGCGGACCCGTTGCGGTATT
>JADFHG010000076.1 GCA_022567365.1 Planctomycetota bacterium
GATGACAGATCGTGCAACCGAACTTGTCCGGCGGGTGGTTGACCAGAAGATCGCCGGGATGACGCGTCAACGGCGCCTCAGCAGAGGCCATGGCCGGGTTCTCCACCCCGAGGTGGCACGTGGTGCAGCGATCAATCAACCCGAGTTCCGGAAGGTAGATCTGCTTGTGCTCGACCGGAAACGTCGGCGCGTCGCCGTCCGGGGAAGCGCTCGCCAGCAGCACGCCGTAGGTCTGTTGGCGACTGCGCCACTCGCCACGAAAGTTCTCTTCGTAGGCCGCGTACACGAGTAGCGACAGCGACGCCAGCGAGCTGACCAGCAGCACCACTTTCATGAGTTTTACTTGTTGTTCACCCATCGATGCAGCCTCTTGTAAGCCATCCCAATGACACGTGCGGCACGAGCCGTCAGTGCACCGGCCAGTCGCTCTCCGACCAGAAAAAGTCCCAATTCGGTCCGCGGTGGACCGTTGCGAAGTAAGTCAGAATCGCGAACCCGACCAGGAAACAGGTGAACAGCCCGATCGCGCCCATCCGCGTCGAGTTCGTCCTTTTCACGATGAACAACGACCACAACGCAAACACCACGACAAACACCGTGCCGGGATTGAAGATCGTGATGACGATCTGTGGCACATGGGCCGTCGATTCCCAGTCCCGCAGCCAGCCTACCGACACCGTAAACCAGAGCATGCCGACCACCACGACCACCGCGAAGCCGACGCTCCACAATGCCACTCGTCGCCCCTGAGCGCCGCTGAACCAGATGCCCGTGTCCTCCTTCTCGCGATCGAGATAGGGCACCAGCGCCAAACCGATCACCACGATCGCCGGAATCCCCACGCCGCCCATGAACGCCGAATAGGAGACGAGTTCCTGCAAGCCCAGGAAGTACCACGGCGCCTTCGCCGGGTTCTCCGGGACGGCCGGGTTCGCCATCTCGCGCAGCGGTGCGTCGAAGAACATGCCCAACACCAACATCGCGAGAACCGTTACCATCGACACCGCCCCGATCACATACAGCACATTGGGCCACGTACTGATCGTGTTGCGCAGCTCGCGATTGACCGCCGGGGTCTTCCCGTGCATCAGGCCCATCAACCCGTAGGTCTTGAGCGGGGCGCTGGTGACCGGTGAAACCGCCTTGCCGGGCGGTGATTTCGCGGGCGGGGTTGCGTGGTCCGCGGGAACCTCATCCGCCGACCTTGGCCGGACCAGCCCGCCGTCCTTGCGGATGCGCCAAAAGTGAACTGCAATCAACACTGACGTAACGATCGGTAGCACCATTACGTGCAGAACGTAGAACCGAATGAGCGCCTCTTGCCCGACGTGGTGCGCCCCCAGCAGCAGTTCCTTTTGCATGCGCCCCACGTCAAACCACGAGGTGATGCCCAAGACGTCGGTCAGCTCCTGCGGCGACTGGGCGATGTTCGCGCCGATCGTCACCGCCCAAAACGCCAACTGGTCCCACGGCAGCAAATAGCCCGTAAAGCTCAGCGCCAACGTCATCACGAACAACGACATGCCGATGACCCAGTTGAACTGCCGCCTCCCCTTATAGGCGGCCGTGTAGAACGCCCGCGCCATGTGGAGAATCACGCAGAAGACCATCGCGTGTGCCGACCAGCGGTGGACGTTGCGCATCAACCGACCCGTCGGCACGACGTGCATGATGTCCAGCATCGAACCGTAGGCCTGATCCACCGATGGTTTGTAGTAGACCATCAGTAGAATCCCGGTGATGCACAGCAGCAGGAAAAGCACAAACGTCGCGACACCCAGCCCCAGCGTGGTCATTGCCTTGATCGCATGGACGTGCGTTCGCGTCGGGAGGATGTGCAGAAAGAAATTCGTGAAGATCGCCTGCGAGCGTGTACGACTCGACGTCGGTGTGCCGTGGCGGATCATTGAATCACGAAACCGCCCCGGTGTTTGGACCAGGTTCGAGCCGAACTCGCGGAGGGCTCCATCGTCGCCGATACCGCGCCCGCCGACTTGTTCTTGCTTTTTCGGGCTTTCCACTTGCGTGTCCGCCATAACGATTCCCTCGTTCAAGTCGCCCGGTTAGACGACCAGGACCGTTCCCTGTTTGACCTCTTTGAAGGTGTCCGCCACCAGCCATCCCTCCGGTGAAACGGTGAGCTGCACCCACACGAGCGCCTTGGGCGCCGGTCCGCCCTCCACGTTGCCGATGGCGTCAAACTTCGATCCGTGACAGGGGCAGTGAAACGTCCCGTCGTCGTTTCGCACCGCGATGCATCCCAGATGCGTACAGGTGGCCGAGATCGCGTGAAAACCCGCCTCATCGCGAAACAGCCACAAGCGGTGCTTCGGGAAGTATTGCTTCGTCCCCACCGCATAGCGCTCCGGCGTGCCCAGCTTCACACGCGAGTTCGACTCGGGAAACACCGACGGCATCGGCAGACGCATTGCGCCGAGCATGGCCATGGCCAGCGCCACAACCGCCGACCAGGCGGCCGCCAGACCCAGAAAATCGCGACGCGTTTTCGGTGTCTTGAACCGCTTGGCCCCCGTTAGTTGATCCTGTTTCGGTGTCATGAATCCTGTCCTTGGCCTGTGGCTTCGCAAGTCGCCCACTCACCCGTGAAACGAAACCGTTCCATCGTGATCGCACCGACCGGACATCGCTCGGCACACAGCGCGCAGCGAATGCACTTCTCTTCGTCCTTGATGATGGCGGATAAGTCCGACAGGTCCGCCCCGTCGTAGCGCTGCGCGAGCAGTTCGTCCAAACCCTCGTCCCCGCGAAGCCGATCACAGGAAACGAGCTGCAAGCAAAGCTCCGGGCAAACGTCCGCGCATCCGCCGCAGAGTATGCACTTCTCGGAATCGAAAATCGTATTCACGCCGCAGTCCAGGCAACGACACGCCTCGCGCATCGAGGCCGACGCGTCGTAGCCGCGCTCCACCACGGTCTTCTGGCTTTGCCGTCGTATCGCCGGCGAGACCGTCGGCACCTCGGTGCGCGGGAGCTTTTCGTAGTCCCGCTCGCGCGAGTAGCGTTCGATATTGAGGTGAACGAATTCGTATTTGGGTGACAGCGTTTTGCCCGTGAGGTACGCATGTATCGTGCGGGCACACTTCTTCCCGCTCGCCACCGCGTCGATCAGCAGCCGCGGTCCATATGCAATGTCGCCGGCGACGAACACGTCGGGGGCGGTGGTCTCGAGGGTGTCCGACTTGCAGTCGATCTGTCCCCGTTCAGTGAGCTTCACGTCGCCGTCGGAATCGATGAAGGAAAGGTCGGGCTGCTGCCCGATCGCCCACACGATCGTGTCGGCCTCTATCGTCGTTGTGGCGTCTTCATCAAACGTCGGAGAGAACTTCCCCGCGTCGTCGAACACGCGCGTGCATTTCTTGAACGTCATGCCTGTCACGCGCCCGTCGGGATCGCGGTGAATCTCGACCGGACCCATCGACGCGTGGAGCACAACGCCCTCTTCCCGGCCTTCGAGAATCTCGACGTCCTCGGCGGGCATCTCGTCGACGCTCTCCAGGCAGCAGAGATGAACCTCGGCCCCTTCCACCTGCCGAAGTGCGCTGCGCGACACGTCGTAGCCGATCTGCCGTATCACCGTGCGCGACACGTCGTATGCCACGTTGCCGCCGCCGATGACCACGATTTTCTTGCCGAGCTGGGCGAGCGTTGAACCCGGCGCGCGTTCGTTCACCGCCACGTCGCGCAGAAACTCCACGCCACCCATCACCCCCGGTCCTGCGCCGCCCGGAATCGAAATGATGCGCGAGCACTTCGCGCCGACCGCGATAATCGTCGCGGCGTGCCGGGAGCGGATCTCTTTCATCGAGATGTCGCTGCCCACCTTGGTGTTGCAGATGAACTCGACGCCCATGGCCCGAATGACCTCGACCTCGGCCTCGATCAGATTACGAGGCAGGCGATACTCGGGAATCCCGACCGCGAGCATGCCGGCCGGTATCGGCTCCATTTCGTAGACCGTCGGGCGATATCCCAACAGTGCCAGATCGTGTGCGGCGGCGAGTCCCGCCGGCCCCGATCCGATGATCGCCACCTTTACGGCGTTTGAATCTGCCGAGCCGACACCGTCGAGCGAGCGGCGAAGCGATCGAAGCTCTTCCGTCGCGGAGCACTCCCGCGCGGCACCACTGCCCAACACACGCTTGAGCAGTTCGATCGGTTTGAGTGTCTCACGGGTAAACGCCTCGGGTCCGAAGCGGTCGGTGACGAATCGCTTCAACGCTCGGATGGCGACCGGCTGGTCCACATCGCCCCGCCGGCACGCCGCCTCACACGGCGCCCCGCAGACGCGCCCGCAGATACTCGCCAGCGGATTGGGTCCCCGTGCAATCAGATAGGCCGACTCGAAATCACCCTCCGCGATCGCCCGGACATAGCCGCGGGCGTCCGTGTTGACCGGGCACGCATATTGGCACTTGATCTGGCGACGCCAATAGTCGTCGTCGGGCACCTCGATTTGGATGGGTTCCAGAGCCATCTAACTACGATAACACCATGTACATATGGACCATTATACCAAAAATCCGCCATCTGGGATCCGAGCCGGCGCAGTCCAATCAGCCGGCCGACACGCCGAGATCCGCACCGGTTCGATCATGATTCCGACTCCGGAGTCTGATTCATTGGCTCGGGGGCCTTGACGGCCACGTCGTACACCGACGTATCGCACAGGAATCGGCGTTCCGTCTCGACCACGTGCTTCCATTGGGCGTGCGCCAAGCACGGATTCTTCTCGTTGCACTGGTCGTTTCCGAACGGGCAACGTACCTCGTCAAACTGCTCAAACGGCCTAAGAACGTCGTAAAGCGTGATTTCCTGGGCCGATCGGCGGAGGCGAAATCCGCCGCGTTTTCCACGCGAGGAGTCCAAGACACCGTGGCGTACGAGATCCCCGAGAATGTTGGACAAATACTTCGCCGGGATGCCGGCCTTCTCGGCCACCTCCCGTCCGGGAATCGGACAGCGGTGCGCGTTTTGGGTCAGGTAAACGATCGCCCGCAGAGCGTACTCACCGGTCAGCGACAGCACGGTTCTTTCCGTTCAACCATATATCCACGTATATATCGACTATCGATCGCTGTCAAACGTAATCACGAATATTTTTCTAGCAACTTCCGTGCCTGCCGGCAATCACTCGAGCCCGAGCACGGATTATGACCCGAAAACCGGCTATTTCGGGGTGGCGAAGGCTCGTCGCGCTAGGTTTTTCCACTATTGTGCCGGAGGAAAAGCATGGCAAATGACTCGGAACGGCCCACCCGCAGTCGTTTGTCGCGTTGGCGGGTCGGGGCTGGTTCCATCGGCGGGACGCCCGACGCTGGGCATTCATCGCGAGCCGTTGTCGCGGTACGTGCCCCTGCCGCGGAGAAGGCGGTCCACGCCACCCGTCCGCCGGGCATTTGGCCACCAGCGGGGTCTGATGGCCACGGCGTTGCCAGACCGGCAATTTCGATCATCGAGGCGAGCGGTGGGGGCGCGCAGACGCTTCTGCGCAAGCGGAGTGCGGGCGGTGCGCTATCGATTGCCGTATGTCCATACTGCGGCACGCTTTACGTCGTCTTTGGCCGTGCTGTGCCCCGCACTGACACAATACGCCGGGCGGGACTCGAACCCACGACATTCGGATTAGAAATCCGATGCTCTATCCAACTGAGCTACCGGCGCAGCGTGCGGGAGGGCCGGTGTGACCCTAGCAACCTGTTGAAAAAGCAGCGGCCGCTCCCCGTGGCGGCCATTGGGTGCCCAAGAGATGGGCCAACCACACCGCCGTCGGATTCTTCAACAGCATGCTAGAGCTTAGCACGTTCGCCGTCGGCGGCCAAGACCGGTCTTGGTCGACAATGCGGCTTCCTCCAGCGGGACGGACCGGCCAGCCGGCTTGCCGGACCCGCTGGCGGGCCAACGATAGCGGAGGGGAACCCTTGGCGCAGGCTTGTTCGGCGCGCTGCCTCAGCAGCTGACGATGCACACCTGGCGGCGGAGCCAGTTTCCCGAACGTCCGCGCCGCGGCGCGCGAGCCCCCAAGAGTTGTTGCCTCGCGCGATGCCTTGGACGCCTTCAGATGGCCCGAAGGGGAATCGGAATCCGCGAAGGGCGATTGGCGCCGGGCGGAGTCTCGGATAGAGAAAACGACACATGCGTGCCGCAATTGTCAGCATCGGCCACGAACTCATCACCGGTCAAACCGTCGATACGAACGCCGCGTGGCTCGCCGCCCAACTCGTACGCCGCGGAACCACCGTGGTGCGCCACACGACGGTGGGTGATGGTGTCGACGAGATCGAGCAAGCGATCAGGCAGGTGATCGCCGACGCGGATCTGGTCGTGTGCACCGGAGGGCTCGGGCCTACGGCGGACGACCGAACGAGACAGGCACTGGCCCGCGCGATCGGTCGCCCGCTCGAAACCAACGACGCGGCTCTCGCCGAGATCCGCGCGTTCTTCGAGCGGTGGGAAAGACCGATGACGGCCTCGGACGAGGCTCAGGCCCTGATTCCCGCCGGCTGCTCTCACATCCCCAACGCGCGCGGCACCGCGCCGGGCATCGACTATCAGGGACCGTCTGCGCGGCTGTTCGCGCTGCCCGGCGTGCCGGTCGAGATGAAGGCGATGTACCGTTCGTTCGTCGAGCCTCATGTATCGGCGAAGGCGGGGAAGGCCGCCTCGGTCTCGGCCCGGCTGCTCTGCATCGGAATCAGCGAGGCCAAACTGGGAGACGCCCTGTCGGACATGATGGAGGAAGGTCGAAACCCCAGCGTCGGGACGACCGCAACGGAGGGCGTTATCAGTGTCCGGGTCGTGGCCTCGGGGCGGGATCGTGCCTCAGCGGACGAGTTGCTCCACGCCGACCTGCGGGAAATCCGCAACCGCCTGAGCGACCGGGTGATCTTCGGCGAGGGCGAAGACACGCTCGAAGGCGTCGTCGGACGGATGTTATCCGCGCGGTGCGAGCGCATCGCGACGGCCGAATCGTGTACCGGCGGCCTGCTCGCGAAACGACTGACCGACGTGCCCGGGAGCAGCGCGTACTTCAGCCGTGGGGTCGTGGCATATGCGAACGAAGCCAAGGTCGACTTGTTGGGCGTATCGCCGGGCCTGATCGAACAGCACGGCGCGGTCAGCGAAGCGGTCGGCCGTGCGATGGCCGAGGGATGCCGACGCAGCGCCGATACGGACTACGCAATCTCAATCACCGGAATCGCCGGACCTAGCGGCGGGAGCAGCGACGCGTCGGGCGACGGTCTGTTCGATAGCAGGGGCGGCGAGTCGGGTCCGGTACGGGGTGATGTAGACCAAAACGCGTCGGGCACGGTACGGGGTGATGTAGACCAAAACGCGTCGGGCTCGGGTATTCAAGTCGCGGTTGTCGAACGCGGCGACAAACCGGTCGGGCTTGTGTTCATCGGATTGGCGGACCGCCGCGCGGTCATCGCAAAGCGGTTCCTGTTCGGAGCCCACCTATCGCGGGCCGACATTCGCGATCGAAGCTGCAAGACGGCGCTCAATCTCCTCCGGCGTCGATTGCTCGGGATAGACACGTGGTGAGCGCGGTCGTTCCGGCGTTGCAACGGATGAAACTGATCGGGCGTTGCCGGAGTTCCTGCGCATTGGTGTGACCGTTATGGGACGGTTGCCCGGACGGCGGTTACCACGCTCCCGAGATTGCTCGCAATCACGTGGAGATGCGGCCCGCCGGGCGCCCTCGCCGTACTCGGACGTGCGCCCGTGCACATGCCCACTACGGAACGTCAGGACAGATGCGCCGGCTTGGATTCACGAGTCCGCCCCGGTATCATCGTGGTTGCGATTACGCGGCACGGCACGCGCGGCTTATGGGAAAGGTGCGCATGCAGTCGGGAAACCGTTCTGCCGTGCTCCGCGCTTTGGGAGGGGGAATATGCGAACCTGTGAACTCGGGCGGTGTGGGCCGATCATCTCCGTGATGCTGGCGTGTGCGGGGGCGGTCTCTGCACAAACGGACCGACCTGCGTCGCACAAAGGGAACGACGCCGTCGCCGGAGGAGGGGATTGTTGCGTCTCGAACGGCTCCCCCGGGTGCGAGAACCAGGAATGTGAGGACGCCGTCTGCGGCGCGGACCCGTTCTGCTGCGGTGTCCTGTGGGACGGGACTTGCGCGACCCTCGCGTGCGATTTCGCGGTCTGCGAATGTCCAGGTTGCGAGCAGGTCGTCTGCGGGGACGGAACGTGCGATCCCATTGAGGAAAACTGCAAGAACTGCCCCGCGGATTGCGGTGCGTGTCCCCCGGAGGACTGCTGCTCGGCCAACGGATCGCCCGGTTGCGATATCCCCGCGTGCGAGGACGCCGTGTGTGCGCTCGACGGTTTCTGCTGCAGCGTCCTTTGGGAGAGCAACTGCGCGACGCTCGCCTGCGATTTTCCCGTTTGCGAATGCACGAATTGTGAAAAGATCATCTGCGGCGACGGTTCCTGCGATCCGATCGAGGAGGACTGCGTCGTCTGCCCGGCCGATTGCGGTGAGTGCCCGCGTAACGATTGCTGCCTGGCCAACGGCACACCGGGGTGCGACAACGACGCGTGCGAGGCGGCGGTCTGCGGCGTGGACGCCTTCTGCTGCGCCGGCACGTGGGACGACACCTGCGCGGAGGAAGCGTGCGACTTTGCGATCTGCTACTGCATGAACTGCGAACATGTGGTCTGCGGCGACGGTTCGTGCGATCCAATCGAGGAGGACTGCGACAATTGCCCGGCCGATTGCGGCGTGTGCCCGCCGGAAGACTGCTGCTCCGCGAACGGTTCACCGGGATGCGACATTCCCGCGTGCGAGGGTCTCGTCTGCGGCGTCGACCCGTTCTGTTGCGACATGCTTTGGGACGACACCTGTAGCGAAATCGCGTGCGATTTTTCCGTCTGCCGATGCACAAACTGCGCCGACATCGTCTGCGGCGACGGGGTTTGCCATAAACCCGAAGAGACTTGCGGAGTCTGCCCGGAAGACTGTGGCGAATGCCCCGCTGGAGACTGCTGCCTATCGAACGGATCGCCCGGATGCGACGATCCGGTGTGCGAAGCAATTGTCTGCGGGATGGACCCCGCTTGCTGCGGCAGCCTGTGGGACAACCTGTGCGCGGAAGAAGCCTGCGGTGTACCGGAGTGCAACTGTCCGGGATGCGGCGGTAGGGATTGTCCCTCCGCGACGATCGTCTCGGCCGTGCCGCCAGCAGGGACGAAAGACGCGCGCCAGCCGCATAATCCGGGCGCCGGTCAGGATCAGGATCCGCTGCTCCGGCAGGGTATCGGCTCGGCGACGGAGCCGATCACGCTCGTGATGACCGGCGTCGGCGCATCGGCGGATTGCTTCATGCTATGCGAGACGGCCCCGGACGCCGTGCTCGGTTCGAATTCGATCGCGAGCGTGACCGAAGGACCGCCGGGTGTCTATGAGATCATCCTGCATCATGCGGCCGCACCGGGCGCGTGGACGACGATCTCCTATCCCGGTGGCGCGAGCGTCGCCTTTCTCGCGCACCCCGCGAACGCGAACGCGGACGGCTTGAGCAACGCAAACGACGTGCTTTCCTTGATCAACGTGCTCAACGGTGTGGAGTCGCCCGCCCATGGCGACTATAGCACGGACATCGATCACAGCGGCGCGACCAACGCGTCTGACATTCTTCGGCTGATCGACCTGCTCAACGGAGCGGTTCCATACGATACGTGGAACGGTGTGGCGACGCCGGAAAACATTTGTCCATGAATCCACGCAATCGACGAAAAACAAGAGACGCAAACCAAGAGACCTCCACGAAAAAAAGACCCCGGCGCCGGACCCAATCGGGTCCGGCACCGGGGCCGCATACTCTCAATCTGCGGAGGGCGGATGCCCCAAACGGACGCTAGGAGCCGGGCTCCGTTTGCGGCTGCCCGAAGAAGATCCGCGGCATCGACAGGTTCACCTTGATGTCGCCGAGGTTGTAAATGTATTGCGCGTCGAGCGCCTTCGCGATCCGCACCTTCGCCTCGGCGAGGTGGGCGACGGTATACGGATCCACACGCCCACCGCCGTTGTCCAGAACCGCCGCGATCTTGTCGTGCAGCTCGTGGAGCTTGTAGCAGCAGAGATTCGAGATCGGCAGCCCCGCCGCCCCGAAGCCCGAGTCCAGCATGCTCAAGTCGATGAGGCGTTCGAGCTGCTCGCGCTGGAGGTTGCGACGGAGGCTCGAAATCATCGGCTTACGCGCGGTGTACGTCGTCGTCGCTTGGTTGTCCAGGTCGGACCAGATCTCATCGGTGATGCCGTAGATGACTTCCGGAAGCGTGAGCGCGTCCTCGTCAGCCGGAATGCGGAACTCGTTATCGTAGACGCGGTTCAGCGTCGTGGGGTTCATCACCATTGTGAGGGCGGCCGCCTGAATGCCGGCGATACGATCATGCACCGGCCAGGTCGGATCCTGGAAGATTGTGCGGAATCCGCCCGCGTCCCACCACTTGTCCACGGTCATCTTGGCGAGCAGCTCCGGCGTGAGCCCGAAGGCATCGTCCCTAAACGCGTGGTTCATGACGAACTTGAGCGCACGGCGCTGCTTTTCAGCCGGCACGGGGGTAACGGGGTCCCGGTCGCCGGGATCGCCCTTTTTGTCGCGGT
>JADFHG010000567.1 GCA_022567365.1 Planctomycetota bacterium
GGTTCCGGCATCCTCCATGTCGCCGGTCGTCGCCGCGGCGCGTTTTTGCACAAGGACGGCGTCGCCGCTGGCGTTGCATTTTCCCGACGCAGTGCGCTCGTGTTTGACATTGGTCACCGCGTTGGCACCTTTCATGGCGGCGACGGCCTTTAGCCCTTCCAACGCCTCTTCGGGCCTTCGAAAGCCGTCCACGAAGACGGCTTCGACCTGCTCGACGATCT
Organism: Planctomycetota bacterium; assembly: GCA_022567365.1. Taxonomy (GTDB): domain Bacteria; phylum Planctomycetota; class Phycisphaerae; order UBA1845; family UBA1845; genus JADFHG01. Next base: position 222 of record JADFHG010000567.1, read on the forward strand.
CGTAGCCGGCAATGTGCGCCGTACTCGACGTCGTGATGATGTGTTCCGCTTCGACGCGTCGCTTTGCCGTCAATTCTTCGGAGGGTTGATCCAACTCGCCGGAATACTTGCGGAGCTTCGGGTGGATTCTGGGGTGTCGGTGAAAATAGGCCCGCCGCGCCTTGCGGTACATCCACCGGACAAACAGCAACGCGACGACCGCGCCAAGCGCCCACGCCTTCCAACCGGAAAGGTCGAGCCAGTCGGGCAGCCCACCCGCCTCCTGAGCAAGCAGCGCGCCGGGCGATGCAAAGGCAAGCTCAGACATTGCCGGTCGCCCCCCGGTCGGGTTCGGCCGCTATCGACGGTTCCCGCGCGGTCTTGTCGCGATCGGGCACCAGGGCATCACGGCGGTACGTCGTGCCGCGCCATTGCGTCGTCGTGCCGAGCGTCTTGAGCATCGCATTGACGAGCATTGCGAACACCACGAATGCGCCGAGCACGTACGTCGCGGACCATCCTCGAGCGATTTGCACGATCCCGTAAAACCGCCACATGGTCAACTGCAGCAGCGCGATCGTGAGCGAGTAGACGAGAAACGTCGACCACTGCGCACCCACGGTGTCCGCGGGCGAACGGATGAGCCACACGAGCGATACCACAAACATCGTCGCGGGCACGAGGGTCGATAAGAGAACGCTCAGCGCGGGCAACGCGAGCCTGCCCATCGTGCGGAATGACCCGTAGAAGATCCGGCTCCAGCCGCGCCACGCCTCTCGCGGTGTCGCGTACATCCTCGTCACATAGAGGCCGTCGTTTTCGACGACCCGGAGTCTTAGCCCCGCGTCTTTCACGTGGCGGGCCATCTGAATATCTTCGTTGACCTCCGTCCGGACGCGCTCATGTCCGCCGATCGCGTCATAGCAACTGCGCCGCGTCAGCATGAACGCGCCGTTCGCATAGGCGGTTCGCGTCTTGCTGCTGTTGACGCGACTCGGTCTGAACCACGCGATGAGAAGGGCCGCACACGCCGGTTGGATAATCCGCTCCCACGCCGTCTTGGTTTCGAGCACCGGGGTGATCGACAACAGATCGACGTCGCGCCGCAGCGCCTCGCCGACCGCGATCGAGATCGTCCGATTCGACGTCTGGCGGCAGTCGGCGTCCGTGAAGCAGAGCCAATCGCCCGTGCTCGCCTCGACGCCCGCGCGCATCGCGTTGTTCTTGCCGAACCAACCCTCGCGCAGCTTCGTAATGGTGATCACGCGGAGCTTGCCGCCGGCGCCGCTTTCGAGGCGTCGCAGAATGGCCGGCGTGCGGTCGGTGCTCCGATCGTCAATCACGATGATTTCCAGATCGGGGTAGTCCTGTGCGAGCAGGGTGGTGACGCACTGTTCGATGTTGTCTTCCTCGTCCTTGGCCGCCACGAGCATCGACACGCTGGGCAGCTTGGGCGGCAGAACCTCGTAAGACGTCGGCCGGAGCACCTTGCGTCGCCGCGCGGCGTTGCCGAGAATCATAAACCGCACCAGCCACGTGAGGGCGATGAATGCGCCGACGCTGTTCCAAAAGGTAAACAAATCCGTGATCATATCCGCTGCGGGAGGCGTTGACGTACGAACAACCAGCAAAGCCAGCTTGCTGGACCGGATTATCAGCCAATCGGGCCGTTCCGGCAAGCGAGCAATCAGAGCGACGGGTTCCGGCCGGCAAGCGAGCAATCCGAGCCCTGAGCGCAAGCGACGGGCCGGCTTGCCGAGTGGCCGGCAAGCGTACCAACGAACAACGGACGCCCCAAGTGCGATCGAAGGGTTTCGGTGATCCATGACAACCCAAGAAGCCTCGGTGCGGCGGGAGCCCGGCGGTCTCCTCGAGTGGATTCACCGCACGGCGCCGCTCTTTCCCGTGGCCGTCGGGTTGATCGCCGGAATCACCGTTGACGAATTCGTGCGACCGGCGCTTTGGGTCTATGGGGTGGTCTTCGTCGCGGCGGCGATTACCGGCGGGATGCGAACGCCGCGCCGGCGTGCGGGCGCGGTGTTGCTGTTCATCATGGCCGGAGGCGTCGGCGGCGTG
>JADFHG010000077.1 GCA_022567365.1 Planctomycetota bacterium
AAAGCCGGCCGCGACAAGACCCATCCCCAGTGGTGGATCACCCGACTCATTCATCTTCCCACCAGAGATGATGTGGGACTGGCGTCAAGGCCCGGGCAACAGCAGCGAACGCACGCCCCGTTCTCCAAGATTGCGTAGTCTGAAGGGAAGCGAAAAAGCCGGGTTTACGCAGTATTGACCAATCATGCCTCACAGCTTACTTAACGGCGTTGGCCCATGGCACCCGTCCGGAATGCCTCAGACGCGCTCCGCGGCCCCGCTCGCGCCACTCCGATCCAATCCCGGTGCTCACTTTGGCCGATGAGAAACACACGCGGCTGTCTTGCGCTCATCCGTCGGTGGAGAAGTTTCCGTGCATATCGTCGAGGCTATCGCGGACACCGTCGTCAAGGACGCCGGCGGCAATGACGCGTATCCGCTGCGGTGCGGCGAACGATACCTTCTCCACGACCACGAAGCCGGTCTTGGCTTACGCGACGGTGCGCTGGTTCTGCGCGAGCCCGTCGAGGACATACTCCCTCGGTATCGCGGCAACACCAGCACCGCAAAACGCCTGCTGATTCCTTTTATCGGGCGTCTTGGCGACGCCTTGGCACTGGCTTCGTGCGCGGCGGCGCTACGGGAATCCGCCCCGGGCGTCTCTCTCGATGTGGCCTGCTTGAAACCGGTCCGCGACGTGCTGTCCCTCTTTCCCGGTATCGTGCGGACAATCGAATATCCGATCCACGCAGCGAAGCTCCCCGACTACGATCATTACGCATCGTTCGAGCATATCGAGGCCATTCCTGACGCACACGCACGCAGCCTGGCCGATGTCTTCAGTCAGTGCCTGCACACGCCCCGCCCGATCGCGCCGGCCGGACCGCTCATTCCGGAGGACACCGTCGCAAAGTGGGCGGGGACGGGCGGTCTCGACTTGGACGGCACGGGCGCTTCCCACGCTCGCCCAAAGGTCGGGATTCACCCTGGCGTGCCGGGTTGTCCTCGATCGTACCCGCTGGATCTTGCGAAACGACTTGCACGGTTGTTGGTGGACGGCGGAATGACGGTCTATTGGATCGGTGCGACGTCGCCTCGTGCGATTCGCCCGACCGCGCAGGGCGACCATACGTTCGACTTGATCAACCGGACACCCACGACCGCCGACTTGGCCGCCGTCTTGAAATGTATGGACGCCGTCGTCACGTGCGACTCATTCCCGATGCACTTGGCCGGTGCCCTCGGCGCGACGACGATTGCCATATTCACAAGCACCAATGCCGTATTGGCGTCGGACTACCCAACCATCACCGCGCTGCAGGCGGACGTGGCGTGTTCTCCGTGCGGTGTCGCTGAGGGGGCATGTCCGCTGGGACACGCGCGATGCACCGCACACCGAACGGACGCGCTGGAGCCCGATCGAATCGCCAAACGTGTGCGCGCTGCAATCGCAAACGCGCGTGGATTGGAACCCGAACCATCGCCGGACGATCGTATCGCGGGCGGTGTGGTTGATTCTTCCAGAGGCCGCCACGCCTGCTCTTCCGCTTGACGTGTCGGCTCACACCCGAGGGCGGGTGTGCTACATTGCGGAATGTAGCCCAGCCGCCCTCGGCTGGGAACGCATGCCACGAGCCTGACACAATTGTGGCCACGGCTCGCCCAACCCGCACCGACGGCTTTTCGCTGGTCCGGGGATCGCGCCCGATGTGATGCCCGCCCGTGGCAAGCACGCACCGTATCGCTCGAAGTATGGTCCGCCCAATCAGAACGCGCTCGCTCCTAAGAACAGAAGCAGGCCGATGATGATCGCGTTGATGATCGTGGAAAAAAGAAAGCTACCCGAGCCGTCCATATGCGTTCCTCCTGAACAAATGGGGACCGGCGATCTCGCCGCGTCGCCACCTACGAAACTTCCGTATGCTCCTCGTTCGGGACGAGCCCGCTGCGAAGCGTGTTCTCGGTAATACAGCGTGCGTCCATGAAATGCAACAGATAGTCCGGCGATCCCGCCTTTACCCCGGTGCCGCTGAGCTTGAAACCGCCGAATGGTTGGGCATCGACCTGCGAGCCGGTGATCCTTCGGTTGATGTAGAGGTTGCCCACGTCGAAATCGCGGCGAGCGCGGTCGATGTTGGCCGGACTCCTCGAGTACAACCCGCCGGTCAGGGCATAGCGCGTCGCGTTTGCGATCTTGATGGCCTCGTCGAAGTCGGCCGCACGAAGGATCGCGAGCACCGGACCGAATATCTCCTCGCGCGCGATCCGGGCCGTCGCGGCGACGTCGGCGAACACCGTCGGTGCGGCGTAGAACCCCCCGTCGCATTCGTCGGGCAGCTTCGCCGCGACGAGCAGGCGGCCTTCGCGCCGACCGATTTCGACGTATTGCTCAATTCGCTCGAGCGCGGGTGCGTCGATGACCGGCCCGACGAACGTCGCGGGTGCCTCCGCCGGGCCGACGATGATGCTCTCCACGGCCTCCTTCAGACGATTGCAAAACGCATCATGGACGCCGTCCAATACGATGGCGCGGCTGCAACTGCTGCACTTTTGGCCCGCATAGCTGAAGGCGGACTCGATGACACCCGTCACGGCAGCGTCCAGGTCGGCGTCTTCGTCGATGATGATCGCGTTTTTGCCGCCCATTTCGACGATCATTTTCTTGATGAAGGCCTGGCCCGGACGGATCTTGCCGCCCGCCTCGATCACCGACGTGCCCACTTCGTGCGAACCGGTAAATGCCACAAGGTTGACATCTCCGTGCTCGACGAGACACTGACCGATCGTCGCACCCTCCCCCGGTAGATAGTTGACGACGCCCGGTGGGAACCCGACGTCATGGAGGATCTCCACGAGCTTCGCCGCCAGCACGCCCGCCTGCCGCGCGGGTTTGACGACCACGGTGTTGCCGGCGGCCAGCGCTGCCGACGTCATGCCCGTGAGAATGGCGAGCGGAAAGGTCCAAGGCGAAATCACGACGCACACGCCCTTCGCGCGGTAGGTGAGGGCGTTGCTCTCGCCTGGTAGATCGCGTCGCCGCGGACGGGTTTCGATCCGCTCGATCTGATCCGCATAGAAGCGGCAGTGGTCGATCGCTTCGGTCACGTCGGCGTCGGCCTCGCGCCAGGGTTTTCCGCTTTCGAGTATCATATTCGCGGCCAGCTCGAAACGCCGCATCTCCAACCGGTCGGCGGTCTTGCGGAGCTTGTCGGCGCGCTCGGCCGACGACGTGGATCGCCAACCCCCAAACGCCTTCCTCGCCGCGGCGACGGCGCGTTCCACGTCCGCGGGCGTCGCCAGTGCCACCTTGCCGATCACCTCCTCGCGTCTCGCGGGATTGCGCGACTCAAACCACGTATCCGTCGTGGCCGCTTCACCGCCGACAAGCAGCGGGTATTCTCGCCCCAACTCGCCGCGGACGTATTCGATGGCGCCGATCATCTTCTCACGGTTCTTGGGATCCGCGAAATTCGTGCTCGACGCGTTGGTGAACGCAACCATGGTTGACTCCGGTTTCTCTGAGGTCGCCGCGGTCGCGGACTTCGCGCCGCGCCCGTCATCCTCGTCGCGTTCTCGCGGCGATTCGGTATCAACGTAGCGCCGCCGCGGCAACGACTCCGTTGAATGACGCACGATGTCCGGGTCCGCAAGCAAGCGGTCGTACGCCGCCCGATCGTCGAATCCCTGTTTGAGGAAGCTGTCGTTCGATGTGTTTTCGAGCAGACGTCGGATGAGATACGCCATGCCCGGCATGAGTTCGCCGACCGGGCAATACACACGTACGCAACATCCCATCGCCACGGCGGCCGCTTTTAGGGGATCGCCCATGCCGTAGAGCATCTGCAACTCGTAATCCCGCTTGTCCAACCCCAGCATTTCAGCCGTTGCGAGCACTACCGCGAGCGAGCGAACATTGTGGCTTGCGAATGTGGGGCGAATCAAGTCGGAATGTTCGAGCATGGTTCGCGCCATACGCTCGTAGCAGGCGTCCGATTCCCACTTGCGCGTCCACACCGGCGGTTTTTTGTATGCCCGAACGGCCGCCGCGGTCTCGGCGTCCCAATAGGCACCCTTGACCAGCCGTATGGCAAACCGCCGCCCGCGTCGCCGCGCCCATTTCAAAAGCCCATGCAGATCATGTTCCCCATCCGTGAGATACGCCTGCACGACAATGCCCACGTCCGTCCAGTCGCGAAACTCGTCCTCCATCAGTACCGTCTTGAAGAGCTCGATCGTCAAATCGCGGTATTTGGACGATTCCATATCAATGTTGATAAACGCGCCGACCTCGCGTGCCCGGCGAAAAAGCGGTCGGAGTCGTCCGCATACCTCGCGGATCGATCGCGACGGATCGATCGCGTCGAAGTGCGGATCAAGACTCGTCAGCTTGATCGAAAGATTGACCCGCGGCATGGGACCGTCGGCATCGGTGTCGATTGTCGCTACGACGGGCCACGATTTTGCCGCCCGCGCGAATTCGTCGATCAGCTCGAGGTATTGGGCGAGATAGCGGTCGGCCTGCGCATAACTCGTGGTCGATTCTCCCAGCACGTCGACGGTGAACGTCATACCCGCGGCTCGAAGCTGCACAATCGTCGCGACCGCGCTCGCGGGATCGTGCCCCGTGATGAAACGTCCGGCCATTTGCGTCGCCCCGAACCGCGCCGCCGCTGAAACGATTCGCTCCCGCGCGGCCAGCAGAGGCCCTGGACCGACGACCGTATGGATCCATCGCGGCAGATCGACCACGCGCGGGTCGAAATATTCGCGAACGTGGCCAAGCAAAAGACGATCGTCGCGAAGCGAGGGGAGGCAATCCACGAATTGAAACGCCCGCGTCTTGACGGCCTCGTCGCGCTCGACCAACCGTGTCATACGCTCGAGCCACCACGCGCGGTGCCATATTCGCGGCGCCCTTTCCGCCGCCAGCTCGAACATCTCGCGCCCGATCTCGACGACGCGTTCGTTGAACTTGGCGCTATGGCTCATTCCCTATATTCCATTGATCCCCTGGCTGACAGCCTGTTGAACAACGTGTGGCAGGCGGATGATCCATCCTCCCAGCCGAGGGCGGCTCGGCTACAGGCTGCTAATGTGGCACACCCGCCCCCGGGTGTGATCCAGCATGCCGGCCGGACAGCCGGTTCCCACGTGGCAAGCGCAATCTCGACTTTCTCAACAGGCCGCTAGTCAATAGTTTCTAGGATTTTGTAAGACGCCCCCTTTGAGGCATCATGTCAGGGTTGTTTAACCGGACACGGATGTCTGAAAGGAGAGCATCATGGATGATGCTAAACAACTTTGGTCGTGGTGGCAATCTTTGTTGGCGAGCTTTGGCCCGGTGTTCACGCGGCCCGGGTGGGTGCGGTTTGTGCGATGGGTGACGGGCATGGTGATGGGTTGGGAAGAACACACGATCACACAGATCCTGGTCTCGATGAACATGGAGTCGCGTTGGCGGGCGATGGAGCAGTTCGCGGAGTACGGTGCCTGGGATCGCCCGGCCGTGGAGCGGCGGACGATCTCGCTGATCGAGCGGGAATGTCCGGCGCGATGGGGTGGTTATCACCCGGTGGCCGTGGACGACACCAAACTGCATCGCACCAGCGGGGGCATCTGGGGCACGTGTACGTTTCACGAATCGGCAGCGCGCAGTCCGAACCGCGCCGAGACGGTGCGGGCGCACAATTGGGTTGTGGCGGGCGATCTTCTGCCCGGTCAGCCATGGACGTTTCTGCCCCATTCGTCGCGGCTCTATTTTCGCCGGAGTCAATTACCGCGCGAAGAGACCTTTCGGACCAAGACCCAATGGGCGCTGGAACTGCTACGGCAGGCGGATGGTGAATCGGAGGCCCCGGTTTTGGCTGTTTTTGACGGGGCTTACGCGATGGGGACGGTGGTGAAGCCGTGTCTGCAACCGCCCGCGGATCGACGACGGATCGAGATTCTGACTCGCCTGCGGGTGGATGCCCGGTTGTATCATCCCCTCGCTGCACCGGCAGGGGTCGAGGGAAAAAAGACGATGGGCCGTCCGCGCAAATGGGGCCGACGGATGGCGGCCCCGCAACATCACGAGAAGTGGAACACTTCGTGGCGAAAAGGGCGGGCGCGGGTCTATGGGCGAATGCGCAGGATCCGCTACAAACGAGTTCTCTGCCAGTGGTCCGTCAGTGGATACGAGGAACGGGTGCATGCTTTCGTCTTCGAGGTGGAAGGGTACGACCGACCGTGGTTCCTGGTCACCACGGCCCGGGATCCGTCGGGTGGGCAAGTGGTGGAAGCGTTCGCGGCGCGTTTCCGACAGGAGGATGGCTTTCGGGATCACAAACAACGCATGGGTATGGAGGAATGTCGGGCCTGGACGAAGGAGCCGGTGTTGCGTACGTTCCAGGTGCAGATGGTGGCGATGACGCTGCTGCGTCTGATGCAGTTTCGCCTCGACGCCACCTGGGGCGAGGGGAGCTATTGGCAACGACCGGAATGGAATCGACGCAAACAACATCCGTCGATCCTCGACTTGCGGCGACTCTTCTGGCGCCACCGCGCGAGGTTTTCAAAACTCTTGTTGCGCCTGGAAGAGATTGAAAAAGTCCCTCAGGCCACGACTTCCGCCCGAAAACCAGCAGAAATCGCTGCGAGAAATAGTAGAAACTACTGGCTAAGGGTATCGGATCGGAAAATGCCGTCTCGTAACGGTATTTTGCAATAAACCGACAAGCCCTGAAAAGGTGGGCCACGCGACCGGCTGACAGCTAATGGCTGATAGCCGACAGCTCTCCTACGCGTGCTTGGCCAGGTAGGAGGCGACGCCATCCGCTGAGGGCGTCATGCCTTCTTCGCCCGCGTGCCAGTTCGCCGGGCACACCTCGCCGTGCTTCTCGGTGAACTGCAAGGCGTCCAGTACTCGTAGTGCCTCGTCGACGCTGCGCCCCAGCGGCAGATCATTGACGAGTGCGTGACGAACGATCCCTTCCTTATCAATCAGGAAGAGCCCGCGCAGCGCGACGGAGTCGTTCAAGAGCACACCGTAGCTCCGGCTGATCTCCTTGGTGATGTCCGCCACGAGCGGGAAGCGCACGTGGCCGATCCAACCCTTGTTGACGGGCGTGTTCTTCCACGCCAAATGCGAGAAATGCGAATCGACCGATACGCCGATCACCTCGCAGTTCTTCTCCTTGAACGCGTCGATCTTCTTATCAAACGCGATGATCTCCGACGGACAAACGAACGTGAAGTCCAACGGATAGAAGAACAAAAGGACGTACTTGTCGCGAAACGACGTAAGGTTCAACTCCGCAAACGAGTTGCCGGCATCACCGCCTGGGCCGTGAAAGCCGGAGCCTCCTTTGTAACGAGCGTGGACATGATCAGCAGTCTCCTTTCTTGATAGTCACTTCATGGTCAATCGCGGGGCGGGCGTCGGTCGCCTCGCCCGAGTCTTACCGTTCTTACGACCCGTTGAAGAACTCGACGCTACTTCCTGGACCCGTCTTCTTCGACGTTTTACGGCCGCCACGGGGGATCCCGGCGCGCCGGGACTACTTCCTCAACGGACTCCTACGCGTCGCCGGTTGCGTGCGGTGTGCGTTGCGCTAACCCGTGGTCAATAAGCAGCAGTCCGGCCCCGCTGTCACCGCCGAGCTTGAGCTTGTCCCTGATCTCTTGGACCGCAGCCTCCTCCTCCACCTGCTCGGTCACGAACCAGTGGAGGAAGGCGTGCGAAGCATGGTCCTTGTGGGCGGCGGCCAGATCGACGAGTTCGTTGATGTCTCCGGTGATCTTGCACTCGTGTTGGCTGGCTGCCTCGAGGGCCGCCAGCGGCGAATCCCATTTCGCAGATGGCGCCGCGACCTCCACCAACCGCACCTCACCGCCTCGGTGATTGATGAAGTCAAAGAACTTCATCGCGTGAGCGTGCTCCTCCTCAGCTTGCAGCCGCATCCAGTGCGCAATCCCCTTGAGGTTGAGCGCCTGGAGATAGGCGGACATCGACAGGTAAAGAAAAGACGAGTGGAACTCCGCATTCATTTGCCTGTTGAAAGCGTCCTGGATCTTCGTACCCAACATCTTGATGATTCCTTTTCGTAGGCGTACGCTCTTGAATGTCCGTGGGTCCGGCAGCTACCCAAGCGTGATCCGCCGCACCTAAACTACCATGCGCGATTATGCGCCGTGTTTCCGAGCCGCGAGCGCAAGCGACCGGTCACAAACCCCCGCGCTCGCGTTTGGGGCTCGGATTGGTGACGCCGGACCCCGCACGGCGATCTAGTCTATGTTCCGTCGCGCCGCACCGCCATGCGGGGATTACCCTCGGTTACCGCACGCGGGGCAAATTCCGATGAACTCGAGGCGGTAGCCAACGACCTTGTATCCGTTCACGTCTCCCACGTCGTGTATCGCGGGCTCTTCGGGAAAACCCGCGGCATCGTCCACGCGACCGCACTCCGTGCACCGGACGTGGTGATGAGGGGACGCGTCGCCGTCAAACCGCGCCTCCGCCACGCCAAACGCGAGTTTCCCAATCGCGCCCATCTCGCAAAGCACCTCGAGGTTGCGATAAACCGTCCCCAGGCTGATGCTGGGCAGACGCCGTCGCGCCATGTCGTACAGCTCCAAAGCCGTCGGGTGTGACGACACACTCCTGAGCTCCGCCAACAGTATCTGGCGCTGCCTCGAATTCCGCCGGGGTGTAGCCCGCCAATCGCTCACGAAGATTCCTTATCAGTAATCGTTATGATTATTGAGATTACAGCGGTGTCAAGAGACGATCTGGTTTTTTCTTAAGCCGGCGGGTGGGGTTTACAACGGCGGCGTCCTCGGTACACTCTCCATCGGTTGGTTCGTCGAACGAGGCATTTACCTGAACGTTGGCTATCCAAATCCGGATCGCATTGCCAAGATCGCCTTCCCACCTTCGAGGCTGGAATGTCGGCCGCTTTCACTCAGACCCTGAAAGTAAAATAGCGGGTCACCATGCCATCGGCAGGAGAATACGATGGGCAAGAAACTGTATGTTGGGAACCTCAGTTACGATGTCACCAGTTCAGACCTGGAAACGATGCTCGCAGCGCACGGAACGGTCCTGAGCGCTGAGGTCATCATGGATCGGTCGACCGGTCAAAGTAAGGGGTTCGGATTCGTGGAGATGGACTCCGACGATGAGGCCCAGGCGGCCATTACGGCGCTCGACGGTCAACCCAATGGTGGTCGCACGCTGACGGTCAACGAAGCCAAGCCCCGCGCGGCGCGCACCGGCGGCGGTGGCGGTCGCGGTGGTTACGGCGGTGGCGGCGGCGGTGGCGGTGGTTACGGCGGCGGTGGCGGCGGCGGTGGTCGCGGTGGCTACGGCGGTGGCGGTGGTGGCGGCGGCGGTCGTCGAGACCGCTACTAGTGCAGCGCCACAGCTAAATCTTCGGGTCCGGTTGCCCGCACCGCCGGGACCGGGCAGGCGGGTCAGAGCCCACCGCGCTAGCGGCGGGACCGGTCCGCGGGCTGGCGCCTACGGCTCTGATGCCGTAACGAACCCGTAAGTTTAGGTGTGGCAAAGCACTAGAAGCAGTTGAAACCGAAAAGGCAATCGTCGTAGTAGCCGTCATCGAAGTAGTAGTCGTCATAGTAGTAGTCGTCGTCGTAGTAGTAGTCGTCGTAGAACACGTCAACGATCGCGGGACCGTCGTCCCGGAAGACGGATAGCGCGCCGCTTCGTGGATCGCACGTTAGGCTGGTCGCCAGCGGAGCGCCGCCGCAAAGGGCTGCAAGTAGGAAGGCCTTCCATCTGTTCTTTGTCGATGCCATCGCATTGCCTCCTGTTTTCATGTTGGCTCGATGGTAGTATCCGAAACCATTATATCAAACACACCAACATATTTGACAGGATGAAACTAAAGAGGTTGGTCTGACCAGCAAAGAATCTGTAACTTGTTTGGTATCAATAGGTTACATTCGGAAACGGGGACAACGCGGCATCCGAACGGGCCGGGCGGGCGTGTGGGCTACTTCCCGGCGGCCCAGTTCGCGCCCCAGGCGATGTCCACGACGATCGGAACATCCAAAGGGATGGCTGTCTCCATCTTCTTGCGGATCATCGTCGCGGCGGGCTCGACGTTCTCCTCGGGTACTTCAAAGACCAGTTCGTCATGCACCTGCGCAAGCATCCGCGCGCCGCGGCCGTCGCGGATTAGTTCGCGATGAATCGCGATCATGGCTCGCTTGATGAGGTCCGCGGCTGAGCCCTGGACGACGGTGTTGACCGCCACGCGCTCACCGAAAGCAACCTGCTGGCGGTTGCGCGATTGGAGTTCCGGGATCGGACGTCGACGCCCGAGGATCGTCTGGGCAAATCCGGCGTGCCTCGCATCAGCGATGCATCGATCGATGAAGAGGCGGATCCCCGGATAGCGCATGAAGTACATGTCGATGAACACGCCCGCCTCGCCGAGCGATATGCCCAGCGACCGTGAGAGCCCAAAGGCAGTCTGTCCGTAGATGATGCCGAAGTTGACAGCCTTGGCGGCGCTTCTTTGGGCGGACGTCACCTCATCGATCGACACACCGTTGACCTGGGCTGCGACGGCACGATGGATGTCCTGGCCGCCGCGAAAGGCCGTGAGTAGCGCGTCGTCCTTGCAGAAATGGGCGAGCAAACGC
>JADFHG010000568.1 GCA_022567365.1 Planctomycetota bacterium
CTAATGAAACAGATGAGCGCGATCGCCGAGATCGTTGGTCATCGAATCACGCCGTGGGGTCGGGAGAAAGATCGGGCAAGACGACGAGTCGTCGGTGGATGGGGAGGTTGACGCGCGTAGGCGCACCACCCGCCGGGGAGAATATCGATCCGTACGGGAACCGAGAACACGAAGGGACATGACAGTGAGAAGACCGCTCATCGCCGGCAATTGGAAGATGCACAATACACTCGCGGACGCGCGCCAACTCGTTTCGGCGCTCCTCGAGGGAATCGATCGGGTCAAGGGGGTTGACGTGCTGATATGCCCGTCCTTCACCAATCTCTTTCCGATGGCCAAATCAATCGCCGGAACGCGGATCATGATGGGCGCGCAGAACGTCCACGAAGCCGAGAAGGGCGCGTTCACGGGCGAGATTTCCGCCGCAATGATCAAGGACACGGGATGCACCCACGTCATCGTTGGACACAGCGAACGCAGGCATGTATTCGGCGAGACATCCGACCGATTGGGAAAGAAGGTTCGGGCAGTGGTCGACGCGGGGCTGATCGCGATCTACTGTGTCGGCGAGACACTCGACGATCGAGATTCCGGACGGACGTACGACATTGTCGACCGGCAGCTTGGCGACGTGCTTGGCGAGGGCGTCGACCCCGAACGCGTGGTCGTCGCATACGAGCCCGTGTGGGCGATCGGAACGGGCGTCAATGCGACCCCCGAACAGGCGCAGGAAGTCCATGAGTTCATTCGGGGTCGGCTCGGCGACATCTACGACCCAAAAACGGCAAGTGCCACCCGAATCCTTTACGGCGGAAGCGTAAAACCGGCGAACGCCGCGGGCCTATTGTCGGAGGCGGACATCGACGGCGCATTGGTGGGCGGCGCGTGCTTGGTTGCCGAGGACTTTCTCGCTATCATCTCGGCGGCGGCGGCGAGGGTGGTCGCGTAGGCGCGATCGTCATGCGGGGCATGCGATTCAGTTACCGCGAATCGAATACTCCGGGCCGCGATTCGATCAATTATTAGTGTGACACACGAACACGAAGGGACGAAGACGAACGGTCTGGTGGCCGGCACCTCCCGCACAAGTGCGTCCCGTCGTGGAGCGATGAGCGAACCCATGAACATAATTGGACAAATGAGCACTTGGCAGTTTCTAACGGCGTTGGCGATTATCGGCGTGTGCGCGCTGCTGATGCTGGTGATTCTCATTCAGAAGGGGCGCGGTGACGGTCTCGTCGGCGCGTTTGGCGGCGGCGGCGGATCCAGCGCCTTCGGCACGAAAACAGGAGACATTTTCACGTGGATCACGTGCTTTCTCGCGGCGGTCTTCGTGCTCCTCGCGGTCGTCGGCAACTACGCCATGGATCGAACTCTGGTGCCCGCGCCTGTCGGTGCCACGACCGCGCCGCCGGAAGACGGTCCGGCGGCGGATGGCACATCAGGACCACCGGCACCGGGGACTTTGCCGATTACGATCGGGGACACGGCGATCACGGGAACGTCCGATGGCGGCGACGCTGGTTCGACCGGGAAGAGCGTCGTAATTCCCGCTGAGGGCGCGTCCGAAGATGCGCCCGACAAGCCCGCGGCCGGCGAAACAGCCGCACCCGAGTCCGACGGTGCCGCGGATGGTGATTCCGCGGGCGACACGAAACCCGACGATCCCGGCGGCTCCGGGGGATGATCGCATGATCCGCTCGATGACCGGCTACGGCGCCGCCTCGTTCGTCGGCGAGGGCGTTGCCTATACGGTTGAGATTCGCACGGTCAACAACCGCTATTTGAAACTCTCGGTCAAGCTGCCCGAGCACCTTCAGTTCGTGGGACCGAGGGTGGAGAAGCTTCTACGAGAGCGTATCGTGCGCGGCACCGTGTCGTATGCCCTTCGGGCGGCCGGCGACAGCGAGGTGGCCGCGGGACGGATCAACACGGCGGTGCTGCAGGCCTACGCCGATCAGATCGCCGAGGTGCGGTTGCGTGACGACCGACCCACGACGGTGGATCTCGGCTCATTGACAATGTTGCCGGGCGTGTATCAACCGCCGGACCTGAACGAGGCTGACCAGGAGCGGCACTGGGAGGTCGTCGAGTCGTTGACCAGGGAGGCGCTTGCGGGCCTGACGGCCATGCGCCAAGAGGAAGGCGCCGTATTGCGCGACGACCTTCTTGCCCATCTGGGTCAATTGCGGACTGCGCTCGAGACGATCAATGCGAAAGCCCCGACGGTCGCCGACGAGTATCACGAGAGACTCCGGGCGCGCGTCGCCTT
>JADFHG010000078.1 GCA_022567365.1 Planctomycetota bacterium
CCGGCGATCAGGTCCGGTCGGCGCCGGCGGGTGCGCGATCGCGCTTCCGCGCGACGCCACGCCTCGATTTCCTGATGGTTTCCCGAAAGCAACACTTCCGGTACCGCCATGTCGCGAAACACGCGCGGACGGGTGTACTGCGGATACTCCAACTCACCGGCTGAGAACGACTCGTCGCGGGCGGAGTCCTCGTGTCCGAGCGCACCCGGCAGCAACCGCACGATCGCGTCGATCAACACCATGGCCGCCGGTTCTCCGCCCGAGAGCACATAGTCGCCGATCGACACCTCTCGAGGCTCGAGACCGACGCGAATCCGTTCGTCGAATCCCTCATAGTGCCCGCAGATGAGCAACAACCAGTCGCTCTTGGCAAGCTCGACCACCGTGCTCTGCTTTAGCACTTCGCCCTGGGGCGTCAGCAAAACGCGTATCGCACGGCCGGTGTGTCGGGACTCGACGGCTTCGACGGCATCAAAGATCGGCCCGCACGATAGCACCATCCCCGGTCCGCCGCCGAACGGTCGATCGTCCGCGCTGCGATGGCGATCCTTGGCGAAATCACGGATGTTGACCGTTTGGACATCGATCAGCCCGCGCTCGAAGGCGCGACCGACGATGCTCGTACCGAGAAACGGCTCGAACACCTGCGGAAACAGCGTCAACACGTCGATCCGCATAGGATCAGCCCGCGATCACGCGCCGGCGCCGCCGGCCGAGGCCTGCAATACGCCGTTCTTCTCCAGGATCCGCCGCACGGTGTCCGTCGGTTGCGCACCGACGCTCAGCCAATATTCGATGCGTTCTCGCTTTAGCGTCACCTGTCGATCCGTATCGGCGTTCACCGGGTCGTACGTCCCGAGCTCCTCGATGACCCGGCTGTCGCGGGGGCTGCGCGAGTCCATCGCCGCCAATCGGTACGTGGGGTGGTGACGCCGCCCAATACGTTTCAATCTGATCCGAACCGCCACGCGATTCTCCTCGACGTCAAAAAACTCTCGGTCAGCACCGACGACCCCGCCATTCGGGATTCCGGTGCAGCCGAGCCAGTATACACGCAATCGCAGCGACCACAAGGGCGACGGAAGAACTGCAAGCGCATCCGAATACCTGGTGATGCACCGGCCTGGTCATCATCCAATGCGAAGCTGGCGCGCCCGGTAGTGAACGCGGCCTTTCCGGCAGCCCCCCGTCCTACCACTTGGCGCTATGCAGATTTTGCATGGGAGCCCGAACTGAGACCGCACACCGCGCGGTAGGATTGGCCGTAGACGCGAAGCATGGACCGGAGAATACGCCGAATACGTCGTTTTTCATTCGAGCGGCGGAACTGCGGCGGCCGTAACCCTGCCGGATCAGACGGAATGTCTCAAACCCGCGTGTTGTCTCGATATGCCCATTGGGAACTGACAAAAAGAAAGCACCGCTCACCCTAAGGCGAAACGGTGCTTTCCGGAGGGGAAAGAAGCCTGGTACTGCAATTCTGATCGGCCAAGTATCCTCCGAATGAAATATCTACTGGCGTCGAGCCGGGCAACAAAGTGTCCCCGCTACGTGCTTATTCGAGAAACCGCATCGCTCCAACCGATTCTACGCGTGGCAAAGCCACCGGTTCAGTCGCGAAACCTGCCTGCCGTGGCTGCTCTACTATCGACGTACGGACAAAAAAACTTTCGTTCCGTTACAACATTCTAGCGTCCTTGGCGAGAAAGTCGCGGCAAAGATCCCAATTTTACCGGACTTTACGATTAAACTAACATCTCGCATAGCCGCACACGTCACAGGTTTCGCAACCTTCACTGAACCGCAACTGGTTTTGGCATTCTGGGCAAAGAACCTTGAATTGGGCCTGCTGCCATTGGATTCCGCGCACGCCCAGCCGGGCCAAGGCGCCGCCGCCGCCGTTCTTGCCGTTGTGCGCCCCGCCTGAGCCGTTTGTGCCGTTTGCGCCGCTCGATCCGTTTGTGCGGTTTTCTTGCGATCCGCCGGATCTGCCGAGCGTGCGGCCGTCCTTGGGCGCCGTGCTGCCTCCCGAGCCTTCGGTATCGCACTCCCCGAGCAGGAGCGACTTCAAGCCGGATGCCGCTTTCGCACGGACGTATTTCTGCAGACCCCGCGCGAGTCCGTCTCCGAGACTCATGATCCGCCCGTCCTTCGTCGAGACCTGCAGGCTGGAACCTATTCCGTCGAGTTGATGCACCACCGCGTCCAACCTGCCTCCCGATCGAAGCCACAGGCTGATCAGACGGCAAATGGCCTCCAGATCACTGTTGGCCAGGTCGCCACCCTTGCCCAATTGCGCGAAGACCTCCATTTCGCGCTCGCTGCGTGGATCGACGGTGATGTTGATGTGCATGTTGCCGAACGGTGTCATCTGGCGCACCCGTATGCCGCTCGTGACCTCGGGCAGGGTTGCGGGCTGCAAGGGTGGGGCGTTCTCAAAGGACGCCGGTTCGGTCTTTGCCGTCTTGTCGCCGTCCTTGAGCGCCATCGGTTGATTGGCGCGGCACCCGTTGCGATAGACGGTGACCCCCTTGCACTCCATCTCGAAGGCGAGTCGGTAGATCTCGTCCACGTCGTCGACCGTGGCCGACTCCGAGAAGTTGATCGTCTTGGAGATGGATGCGTCGCAGTGACGTTGGAACGCCGCCTGCATGCGCACGTGCCATCGCGGCGAGATGTCGTGAGCGCAAGCGAAGATCTCGCGTAACGCCTGGGGGACATCCGGGATTCGAGCGAGGGTGCCATCCGTGGCCAACCGCTCCATCAAGCCCTCGCTCAGAAATCCATGACGCCTCGCCGCCTGCTCGAAGATCGGATTGATCTCGATCATCGGCGTCTCGCCTTCTTTTTGTCCCTTGAGTACGTTGCGGTAAAACGCAAGGCTGTACAGCGGCTCGATGCCGCCCGAGCATCCCGCAATGATGCTGATCGTACCCGTCGGCGCGACGGTCGTGCAAGTCGCGTTCCGCATCGGACGATTGAACTTCGTATCGTAGATGCTGCCTTTCCAGTTCGGGAACGAGCCCCGTTCTTCGGCCAGCTTCTCGCCGTAGTTGTGCGATTCATCGTCCACGAAGGCCATGAACCGCTCACCCCACTCCACGCCTTTCTCGCTGTTATACGGCACGCCCAACTTGAACAGCGCATCGGCGAACCCCATGATGCCCAGCCCGATCTTGCGATTGGCCTTGCAGATCGCATCAATCTGCGGCAGCGGATAGCGATTCGCGTCGATTACGTTGTCGAGAAATCGCGTCGACTCGTACACCGTCTGCCGCAACCCGTCCCAATCGACCGCCGGTTCGCCGTCGGTTTCGTCGACGAAGAGGGCCAAGTTGATGCTACCCAGATTGCACGCCTCGTTGGGCAGGAGCGGCTGCTCTCCGCAGGGGTTCGTGGCCTCCATCCGACCGATGTGCGGCGTCGGGTTGTGCTGGTTGATCCGGTCGATGTAGACGACGCCCGGCTCGCCCGTACGGTGGGCGTTCTTGATGATGATGTCCCAGATGTCGCGCCGCGAGTACACCCTAACGACACGGTTATCTGCCTTCATCCGAACCGAAGCGGCGAACGCACGATTATCTCGAGTTGCAGTGTCGTTATGGCTCGTGGTCGCCCCTTGCGACTCGACCACCTCCACCGTCTCGGCCGGAATCAGGGTCTTGATGTTGTATTCCCACACCTCCAGGTCGCGGGGTAGGAAGTACTCCCTGCCATTGCGTGGGTTCCGCACGACATGCGCACCCGACTCGTCCTCGAGCAGCCCCGCCATCCACTCGTCAGTCACCTTGACCGAGATGTTGTAGTTGACGAACTGAGTGAGATCCTCCTTGGCGTAGAGGAACTTGATGATGTCGGGGTGATGGAGGTTCATCATCCCCATGTTGGCCCCGCGGCGAAACGCCCCTTGTTGAATGGCGTTCGTCGCTTCGCTGAAGGCTCGCCAAAAGGAAATCGGACCGCTCGTCGTGCCGCCCGAGCTGCTGATATAGTCGCCGGTGGGGCGCAGCTCGTCGAAAGCGAAGCCGGTTCCGCCGCCGGCTTTCTGGATCAGGGCGGTGTATTTGATCGCATCGAAGATCTCGTCGATGCTGTCTCCGACGGGGAGCACGAAACACGCGCTGAGCATGCCCATCTCTCGCCCCGCGTTCATCAACGTGGGGCTGTTCGGCATGAAGCGCCGGCTCACCATCAACGCGTAGAACCGATCCTCCCACTCGCCGCGGACTTCCGGATCGGCGCCATAGGTCAGTTCCGCGTCGGCGATCGTCTTGGCTACCCGCCGGAATAGATCCCGTGGTGCCTCCGTGCACTTGCCGCTTTCGTCCTTCTTGAGGTATCTCGCCTTGAGGACAATCTCGGCGTTCTTGGGAAGCGATATGGACGGGCACTCGACCAAGCCCATATCGCGCACGCCCTGTCCAACCACTACTTCCGGCATCCGCGCCTCCACCGGCTCGAAAAAATACGATTTAAAAACGACCCCGCTAGCGGCCTGATTGGGGCCGATGGCGGAAACAACAACGCCTCTTCACCCCCCCTGCCAACCGAGTATGCGGACCAAGGGTCGCACGACTCGATGGCCTGCCCCAGAAAGTCGCCGCACGAATCGCGGCGACTCACTTACCGAAGAGCCAGGTCGGCTAGTGATCGGCCGTTTTAACCGGCCGATCACTAGCCGACCTAACCGGGCAATCTGAATGCTACACCACATGTTGGCTGCGGTCAAGCAAAAAGCACAATATATTGCGGTCGGTCATACCATAACAAGCCATATGGCCTAGTAACACAAGCCCCTATGGCATCGAAAGTTACGTGCCAATAGCGCTCTGTGAGCTAGTTGTTATTTATTCCGGCGTTCGAATTGGCTCCAATTCGCGCCCTGAAAATGGCTCGTGTATCGGCGTTTTGGCCGGCGCCGGAAAAAGGGCTACCGAACTTCGAGACTTGACGCCGCCACTTTCGGCGAGACGGTCTGCAACGATGGCCGGTGTAGGCCTCGGCAAGACGGCGTTACCGTCTTAAACGACGGATTCGGGACCGCGGCGGACCCGACACGGACTCTACCATTCGTGACACCGCGCGGGCTGAAGCCCGAGGCTCGGGGGAGGGGAGGATTCTCGATTCGGAATCAGGGGCGGTTGATGCGTTTATCTGCTTTGATCAACAAAGAAACGTCGACGGGGCGACGTGCCGGACAACGCTGTTTGGGGTGAATGTGTCCGTTGTTCGGGGTCGCCTTACCGCCGACGTTTCTACTTGTTATGTCGCTCCCACGGCCCAAATGTTGCACCGCGCCGGTGTTTTTTATTGTCCGCCGCAGTCGCCGAACGATTGTCGTCATTCGAACAGACGGCCTCTTGTCCGAACCTAGGGCCGTGAGGGAGGGGGCGTGCTTACACGGGCACCGGCCAACCGGGCCAGCAAGCTGGCTTTGCCAGTGCCGAGCCGGCTTGCTGGTGGTCAAGCCACTTCCTGACAGGCGCGGTTCGGATCAGGAAACGCCTCCCCAATTCTGAATCACTACGCAAGGAGGGCATTGGAAGCTCGCGTTCCGAACGCCCGTAGGTCGATTACGGCGCATTGCCAGCCGCCCCGCCGACCTCATTGGGCTCGGGCTCTACCGCCGCGAAGACGCCGTTGACGAGACCGTCAAGGACGGCCCGTATGCCCGTCTCTATGTCGGGCAGGGCGGCATCGCGAAACTCCTTTCCCCTGACGCCGCACCCGGCGGTCAGGAAGACCACGGTAGCGAGAATGTACGCCGGGCGAAGTCTGCCACAGTGCGTCCGGAACAGTTGGTTCAATTCCGTACCTCCCCGAGAGAACCGCAACGGCCATAAGCCCCGTGAAATCCAACTCACGATTGGGCCGCATGCCCGTGCGTATCGGTTGGATTGGCGGAAATAGTTGAGCCCAGGTTTCGTTTCCGCACCGCATCGGATTGGCAGCACCACGGTGGTGCGGCGAGCGAAAACTCCATGGGGCAGGGTCGTCGCCTTGAGACGTCGTGCCCCAATAGGAGAAGGTGGTCAAACGAAAGCGCCGAAGGGGCGACGTGCCGGACAACGCCACCAGGGGATTTATTGTCATCCGTTGTCCCGGGCCGTCACACCGCCGACGCTCTACCAGTATTGGCGTCGACGGGACGAAAGCTGTCGCGATTGGACCGTTCTGCTGATTTGTTGCAGCCGGTTTCGGGCGCGGAGCCGCAAACATCGTGCGCGGTCGGCCTCGCTCGTGCGGTTTCGAGGGGCAGGATGAGGGATCTCTCGATCTTGCGCGGGGCGAGCGATGGCAGGGACACCGTTCAGTTTCGATCGGATCTGAACGGCCGTTGCGGACGGTGCGTCAAACGGCTTGCGACGCCTTCGCCGCCGCCTCTTTCAGAAGGGGCGCCCGCTGGGTCTTCTCCCACGGGAAGCCGTCGCCATCTCGACCAAAGTGGCCGTGGCGGGCGGTCTCGAAGTAGATCGGGCGCCTAAGGTCGAGGTAATCGACGATCTCGCCGGCCTTGAGCGGAAAGACCTCGCGGACGATCCGCTGAAGCTGGATGGGGCAAATCTCGCTCGTACCGAACGTATCGACGCGAACACTCACTGGATCCGCCACACCGATGGCATACGCGAGCTGGACTTCGCATTCGTCCGCCAGTTCCGCGGCGACGATCGACTTGGCGACGTGCCTCGCCATATAGCAGGCGGAGCGGTCCACCTTGGTCGGATCCTTTCCCGAAAACGCCCCGCCGCCGTGGCGTCCGCGACCACCGTACGTATCAACGATAATCTTGCGCCCGGTGAGACCGCAGTCCCCGTGGGGTCCGCCGATGACGAAACGCCCCGTCGGATTGACGTGGAAGGTGATCTCGTCCGACCAGAACTCGGGACACTGCTCCTCGATCACGGGACGCACGACGTGCTCGCGGATCTCGGCGCGAGCCGCGTGGGTCATGTCGCCGGTCTTGGGATCAACGACGCGCTCGGTGTGTTGGGTGGAGACGACGATGGTCTGCAGTCCGCTAGGCACGCCGTTCTCGTAGCAAACGGTCACCTGCGACTTGGAATCCGGACGAAGCCAATCGAGCAATCCGGCGATGCGGACCTCCGCGAGCCGCTCGACGAGTCGGTGGGCGAGGTGAATCGGGAGCGGCATGAGCGATTTGGTCTCGTTGCACGCGAAACCGAACATCATGCCTTGATCGCCCGCCCCCAGGTCCGAGTGCATGCCCTCGCCCGACGTCACACCCTGGCTGATGTCGGGCGACTGGGCGTGAATCGTGCGCATGACGGCGCAGCTTCGATAGTCGAAACCCGTGGCGGGGTCGTCGTAACCAATCGAGCGAATCGTATCGCGAACGGTCTTCTCGGCATTGGCGAGCGCGCGGTTCGCAGCATCGTTATGCACGGTGACCTCGCCGGCGACAACGACCAGCCCAGTCGTCACCAGCGTCTCGATGGCCGCCCGGGCGCGCGGATCGTGCTCGATCAGGCTGTCGAGAAGGGCGTCGGAGATCTGATCGGCAACCTTGTCCGGGTGGCCCATCGAGACCGATTCCGACGTAAATAAGCTATCACCCATCCGCTGGCTCTGCGGCACTTGTTCGCCTCCCTAGATCTGAAATCGAAAGTCCATCGACGACCGTGTCGCTCTATCCTACGTGCCCGGTTCAGCCGCCGCAAGAACCGTCTTCCGGCCACTCCGCGCGTGGCTCCATCACAGCTGCGGTACACCGGTGGCATGCCCAAACCGCTGGCGTGGGCACGTTCGGTTCCGTGCGGACGCTCGGTCGCTTGGTTATCCCCATAACGACATCGGTACGCCGCCGCCACCTGCCAATCGCTTCACGGTTCCTCGCTCGGAAAAAACGACCGTGCTGAATCATCCTGGCAGGCGGGAAACCCGACATCCGATACTGGAAACGTGAGGCAACGGTGTACGAACCGGCGTCTTGTTGGGACAAAGGGCGATGGCGTCGGGAAATGAGCGACGACACCGACTTCCATGGCGAAACTCCCCGTGAAAACCATGCCACCGCGCGCCACGAGTCCGAGCATAGCCCGTCCGAATGGCGCGACCGGTGCGCGAACGAGCGTCCGGCGAGAACGCGGCCTGATCTTCCTACTGTTCTTCTGCCTCTACGCCGCGAGTGCATGCGGCGACCTCACCTCGGATTCGGAGATCCGCTGGGCCACGGCGCGGCAATTGCTCGACACCGGCTGGTTCGACCTGCCCGCCGGAATCACCAACGCCTACGCCGACGGGATCGACGGACGGCAATACGCCTTTTACGCCCCGGGTCAATCGATCTGTCTCATTCCGTTCGTGGTCGCGGGGCGATGGATCGCCGCGATGGGGCTGCCGATCTCCGGTACGGCGGATATGTTCGGCCAATTCCTGGCATCGGTAGGGTTCTTCCCTGTGTGCGGGGCGCTCATCGTCGTGCTGGCCTTCGCCATCGTGTTCGAAGCGACCGGGTCGCGGCGGGACGCTCGTTGGATCGCGTTCGCCCTCGGCGCCGCCAGCATGCATTGGCACCACACGGCCGCCGGCGCGGACGAGTCGCAAGTCGGTTTGTGCGTGCTCCTTGCCGTTTGGGCGATTCAGCGCGTTTGGCATGGCGGCGGGTGGCATTGCCGCCTCCTCGTGTGCGGGGCGATGGGTGTGGCCGTCTCTTTTCGGTATTCGGCCGCGACCTTCGGCGGTGCGATTATCCTGGCCGGCCTGACGTACGACTTGGCAAGACAGACCACCGGTTCCGAGCGTCTCCGCCGGCTATGGAGTTGGTTGCTTGCCGCGTGCTTGGGGCTCGTGCCGATTTGTGTTGCACTCGGCTGGTTCAACGCGGTCCGCTTCGGCAGTTGGGCGGAGACGGGATACGGACCGGCCCACCTCGAGCGAATCGGCGGGGTCGGTCTCTTCGATACGCCGCTATGGTTCGGTTTGACCGGGATGCTGTTCAGCCCCGGCAAGGGAGTCTTTCTGTTCAATCCACCGCTGATTCTCGCGGTGTACGGCGCGGTGAGATTCTGGAGGGAGTTTCGCGGGCTGGCGCTGATCGTCGTCGCGGCGTTTCTCAGCAGCGTCTTGTTTCATTCGACGTATACGTTCTGGGGCGGCGACTTCACCTGGGGGCCGCGCTACCTGACGTCGATTATGGGGTTGCTCCTGCTGCCGCTCATCCCCGTAATCCGCCGCCCGAAACAGCGCTCAATCCTCGTCGCGCTGTGCGCAATAAGCGTGTGCATCCAAACGGGCTCGGTGGTCTATTCCTACGCGCTGGAGTTCTATCAGGACCGGCGGCACGGCATCATTCCCGACAGCTACGTCTGGCGGCCGGCGGAGTCGCAGCTATTTTGCCGCTTCGAGAACATCGCACTGCACGCCGCGGGCAAGCCCAATCTCGACTCGATCCCACCCGACGTCGAGGCGCCGCAGTTGTACAAGATTCAAACGTCGAAGGAGTCCGTCCGGCGGATGCACGTGGTCCAGTTCTTCCCCTTCAAGGCCCACTACAACACGAACAGCCGCAAGCTCTACCTCGCGCTGCTTGCGCTATGGTCGGCGCTCCTGCTGGGCGGCGCGACGGCCGGAGTGCTCTGGTACCGCGCGACGCGGCCGGCGACCGTGCAGAGGGAATGACCCATGCGGACGCCGCGCGCCGTTGCGAAGCGAGCCGCGTGCTTCCAGCCCGGCATCTTGCCACGCGCCTCTACGCCTTGGCGCCCAGGCAAAAACACGGTAGATTGTCGCCTGCCTGATCGTGCCCCTGATGGAGCGGACCGCGATTGTCGATGCAATCGGAACGGCTTATGCCCTGCAAGAACGAGAAACTCGTCGCTCGATTCCTCCTCCTGGTGTATGCCGCCCTCACGGTTGCACCATCGCTGCACCTGTTGCGGCACGCCAGGCCTATTTCGTTGGCGGATTGTCGAACTGTAGACCACGACTGCCCATCGCTCTCGGCTCCCTGCGAGAACGCGAATCACCATCACGACGATCACCACGATGAACATCAGTGTTCCATTTGCCGGGTGGCCAAGATCGCTCAGGCAGTCGTTTCTCCTGCATGGCAAATAGGCGAGATTGCGGACGGCACGCTGCTTGCGCTGCGGACCGTGCTCGTTCGCCACGATATCGACCAACACGCCATCCGCACTCGAGCACCACCTTTCTCCTGCAATTCCTAGCGTTTATTGCCTGTTGAACATAATGGATGCATCGCACCCGGCTCTGCGGGGTCGGGCTGCGCAGGAGATATCAGTGAAAAACCCAAAGTTCTCCTATGCCCTCTTGGGTATGTTGTGTTGCCCGTGGGCCACCAGCGACGCCCTCGGACAGACCAGGGGGCGACCGAACGGGGATCGTGAGCGTACCCCGTTCGGCCCATTGCCAGACGCTGCAAGCGTGGAGCATTCGTTCGGATTCGCTCAGAGCGGCGCGAGTGATTCTGGCCGCTACGCCTGGTCTGACGCACGAGCGCCGACTCCGCTCTCCTTACCGCCCTTACGGCCCGCGATTGTTCAGCCTGAACAGACGGGTCATGAGTCGGCCCACGACGCAACGGGTGACCACTCGGCGCCGTATCCGCCACCGTTCGGTT
>JADFHG010000079.1 GCA_022567365.1 Planctomycetota bacterium
GAGGAGACGTCGCTGACGTTGCCCGCCACGACGGTCTGGAGTTTGATGGTGCCCCCGGAGGTGAGGCGGATGCGGTAGCCGTTGGCCCGGTCCCGCAGGCGGACGTAGACGTCGGCCTCGCTGCCGCTGTTGAGATCCACGTTGGCCTGGACCATGTAGTCGTCGTCGGAGAAGCGATCGACAACCGCGACGCCGCCACGGGTTCCGCCGGTGACCAGCATCTCACCGGCCGATATCGACGTATCGGCCAAACCGGCGCGCCTTGTCTCGGTCCAACGATCGGCTGAATAGAGATATTCTACGACTAATCGATGGGTCGACGAAACCAGATGTATTTCCACTGATCGTCGATCTCCCTCTGAAGAATTGCCAGTCGTTTCGTGCGTTCGGCTTCGCCTTCGACACAAGACGACAAGAGTGCCTCATGACGCGTCTCACGGCGTTGAAGGCGCATTAGTTTCAGGTCGATGGATCGGTACTCTGGATAAATCCACATATAAAAGGAAACCTCCATGAGCTTTGTCACGGGAGCACTAAGAGCGCGCACGATCAACGGGATCTTCCGACGCTCCGCTGGCCAGGCCTCTCTCGCGCGCTGCATTTCGTCAGAGGCACTAAGACCGACGTTCTGATCACAACAAAGGAAGCAGACCCACGAAGTATACGGAAGCTTAGCTCCCTCGGGGAGCATAGCCCTCAGCTCTTTGGGGCAAATAGTGAAGCTCTCCCGAAAGTAGGGTCTATTGCGCAGGCTGTACGGTCGGCCAGAGTCGATGCGCACTCGTTGGTTTCGAATCGCGCTGGTCCAAGCAATAACTCGTTCGCGCCGGACATTGTCCTTGTGCCAATCCTCAACGCGCGCGTCGGGTTCGGGGCCATGCTCGAGCGAGAAAACCACTCCCTTCACTTCGCCATTCAGTGCGCAGTCGAACTTTCCTTTTGGATATTCATGGGTCATCCAATCATTCAGCTCTTGGGCAGACTCAGAAGTGGTTGCGTAGATGACGTACGCGTCTCGTTCAACCCATAGGGTTCGACCCAAGAGCTCGCTCGGCCAGCAAGACGGCTTGCCATTGGGCGCCAGCGATACGACTGTGGGTGCTGCACAGGACAAGAATCCGCTCATGCAGATTATGGGTAGCGTGCCGATCGTGATTGATTGTAGCCTAGAACGCGATCGGGCTCCAAATCGCGAGGGAACGGGCTGGCACGCAGTGTTGTGTCGACACATGTTCATCGTTGCGCTCCCTTCAATCCAACGAATGGACTCGTTTGAAATAGCGCATGCATCCATTAACCTCACTCACGAACGAAGGACGGCAACTCTCAACGAATCGCGGCGTCGCTGATCAAGTCAGAATACATCGCAAATCAGGTGAAGGGCCCATGCGGCTGGACAGTAGATACAATAACCAAATAGTGATGCGCATGCGGGACCACAACCGTCCGTGTGGCAGGCGCCATCACAGCAGTGCTCGGACGGCATACCGGGAAGAGGTGTGATTTCCCGTGTACATAGCTGTGGGCCCCGATTCCATGGCCTGAACCAATCGATACATGTTGACTTAGGCGCGAGGCCCTCGGCATCAGTGAGCACGGCTGGGTTACAGTCAAGGTATTCATATGGATTAGCAGACTCCCGGCCAAGGCGAGGCTGGACGATGGGCACAATCGTAGTCGACTGAACGACAAGACGCATTATTGTTGCAATTTGAGTCGGCATGTCAAGGCCACTATTCCGAAATCGTGCCAACTGAACGCGTGAGGCTGGGCTAAGTGGCGTATCGTGCAGGGCGATCAACGAGCCTGTCCCGGAAAGGAGGCCGGGCTGCAGCACCGGATCCCTCTGCACAAACCGCCTCATCGTCGGATGATACTGCCTCGCCCGATTGTGGTAGCTTCCGAGTTCCGGTTCGTAGAGCAATCCCTGATGCGCAAAGACCTGCTCGACGCCGGTGTAGCGGCGCCCGGGGTGGCGGGCGAGGCCTTGGGGTAGGTTGTCGAACTCGCCTTCGTCGGCGGCGTCGTAGTCGCCGTCGAAGTCGAGGTCCAGGATGCGGCAGGCGCCGGCTACCGTGCCGGTGCAGGTCGAGCCGGGGGTGCCTTTGTCGGCGCCATCCACGTCGCCGTCGCCGTCGCGATCGCCGTAGCTCGTCTCCTGTTGGACGACGAACTGACCGTACGGGTTGTAGACGTAGCGCTCGACCACGCTGCCGCCCAGGTCGGTCAGGGCGATCACGTTCCAGTTGGCGTCCTGATGGACGTATAGGTCGCCTTTGTCGATCACGCGCATCATGACGATCTCGTCAATGTAGCGAACCCCGCGGACGAACTGCTGCACGACGTTGCTGCTGCCGTCGCGGGTCTCGATGATCTTGTGACCATCATGGAAGTATACAGCCGTAAGGTCGTGATCGCCAGCATTCGTCACGACTTTCTTCATTCTACGGCCCGTAGCGTCGAACTCGGCCGTCTGGATGGTGACGTCCGTGTCGTTGGTGGACGTCACCAGGACCAAGCGATTCCAGGCGTCGTAGGTGTAATCGAGCCGGCCGTCGTCGATCAGGTTGCCGGCGTCGTCGTGACTGACGGTGACACTGGTCGAGCCGAATGTCTCGTTGATCACGACGTCGTCGCCCGCATCGTCGATGTCGTCGTCGCCGGTGACGTCATATCCGATCTTGAGATTGTCGATCTTGGGCTGGTCCCCGCCGAAGGCCACGCCGCCGGCGCCGAACGTGCTGTCGGTGGTGTTGATCCTCAGCGTCCCGTCGACCCAGGCCTTGATCGTCGTGCCGGCGACCTTGATCTTCAGCGCCACGTCCGTGCCGTTGTACGTCGTCGAGGAGACGTCGGTGACGGCGCCCGTTTCGATCTTCTGGAGCTTGATGGTGCCCCCGGAGGTGAGGCGGATGCGGTAGCCGTTGGCCCGGTCCCGCAAGCGCACGTAGACGTCGGCCTCGCTGCCGCTGTTGAGGTCCACGTTGGGCTCGACCATGTAGTCGTCGTCGGAGAAGCGATCGACAACCGCGACGCCGCCACGAGTCCCGCCGGTGACCAGCATCTCACCGGCCGAGATCGACGTATCGGCCAGCCCGTCGAAGCCGGGGAGGACCGGGTCGCGGGAGGCGCCGCCAGGAGGGCGGGTTGTCACCGAGGGCGAAGGGCGTACGATGGTGGGGCAAGTGCATGGATTTCAGGGACACCATGGAGGGTCTGCGGTGGCGGAAACAAAGAGTAGAATCGTAAATGGCGACTGCATCGCCGGCATGAAGAAGATCGATCCCGGGAGCATCGACCTCGTTTTCGCCGACCCGCCGTTCAACATCGGCTATGAGTACGACAAATACGACGATAAGCGTCCGTACGACGACTACCTCGATTGGTCGCGCGAGTGGATCGCAGGCGTTATTCGCGTGCTCAAACCAAGCGGCACGTTCTGGCTGGCGATCGGTGACGAGTATGCGGCCGAGCTCAAGGTCATGGCAACGCGCGAGCTTGGGCTGACGTGCCGCAACTGGGTCGTGTGGTACTACACGTTCGGTGTCAACTGCAAACACAAGTTCACGCGATCGCACACCCACCTGTTTTACTTCGTGAAGGACGCGAAGGACTTCACGTTCAATAGCGCGTACCCCCAAAGCGACCCCCGGAGCATTCGCGTCCCCTCGGCCCGGCAGCTCGTCTACGGCGACAAACGGGCCAACCCCAACGGGCGACTCCCCGACGATACGTGGATCATCCCGCCGACGCAGACGGTCGGCGAGCGGACGAGGGCGGGCGATCCAAGCGCGGACCGCGCGGGGGCGCGGGCGGGCGATCCGAACCGCGACCGTAAGGGAGCGGCTGATTCTGCGTACGCGGTCAAACGAACGACCCATCAGAGCACCGACCCTGGAGCAGCGGGCGTCCCTAATGCCGCGCCGCGCGGTTGGATCCTTCGCCCGCAGGATCTGCCCGACGGCTTTTCCGCCGACAGCGACACGTGGTACTTCCCCCGGGTGTGCGGCACGTTCAAGGAGCGCATGGGCTTCCACGGCTGCCAGATGCCCGAACAATTGCTCGCCCGGATCATCAAGGCCTGCTCGAACGAGGGCGACACCGTCCTCGACCCCTTCGCCGGCAGCGGCACGACACTAACTGTTGCGCAGAAACTGGGTCGCAAGCCCATCGGTTTCGAAATGTCCAAGGATTACGCGGATGCCGTCCGAAAGCGCCTCCGCACCCTCAAGCCCGGCGACCCGATCGAGGGTTTCGAGGATCCGCTATACACCGTGCCGACGACGGCCGACGGAACGATCCGCACGGCAAGCGGGAAGCGTGCGAAACGGAACGGTGTGCGGGCACCGAAGTCGGTCGAGGCAGGTCAAGAGACGTTGTGGGGGGATCAGCATTGAGACCTGCGTGATCACCAGTCCAAACTGCGCGTTGTAGCGCGGTCTTGAAATGAGGTTCTCCCACAGATTCTGTGGGAGAACCAGAAAAAGATGTCCAACTTCGGCAAAAAAAGAGCCGAGCATTACCACGTCCCACAACCGCAAACCACGTTCCAACAGTCAGTTGCGATCCTTAAGTGAACCGTATTGTCCCTAGGCCAAGTTGAACAGTTGCGGAGTTTGAACGGTCCTGGTCGTGTCGCCGGGGCCGTTTTCCGGCAAGAGTCGCGACTACAATTGGACGACCTGGTCGATCTTGCGGAGTCGCCGCCGGTGTAGCGTGGACTCTTGTCATTCTTCCGCCCCACGTTCAAGCCCGCGATTCGTCGGTCCGCACCGAAGTGGATGTTCCACGCCTCACCCATGCTTTGGCGTCCGCCAGCTCGCAACGCGCCGCGCGCTGCATGGTCTGACGGAGGGACGCTCAGTTGCACCTCATGTCCATCCTCATAATGCGGAATTATTCGTTCTCCGTTGAAGAAACAATCAGCCGTCAGTCGGCGTCGCTCAACTGACAGCTGCCGGCCGAGGGCTTCTTCACTGTCCATCGCCCAGAAGTACGTAAGTTGTTGTCCGGCAGCGGGTTACGGGCCGGATGACCGGAATTCGAGCGAGGGGTGCTCAAGCCGCCCTTCCCCGACCTGTCGCCGTGCTCGCCAGAGGATTGGTCCCCCGACGTGTTGGCGCGCTGAACCACCGGATCGACCCTCTCGACAGACAGACCGAAACCTGCGAGACTGCGGGGTCCGCAAGCGGACCCGGCCACCGGCCGACCGGCTTGCCACCGGCCAACCGGCCTGCCGGCCCGTTGCCCACGTGTTGTTCAAGAGTCAGTTGAGGATGATCGTCTGAAATGGAGTCCAAAGCGTTGGAGGAGTTGGTCGCCGCCCATCAATACCAGGGCGTCGAAGACGGCTGGATGGAGATGCTCGAGGAATCCGAGCTGGACGTTGCCCTGCTGGCGTCGTGCAGTCCGGTGCTGGAGGGACTACGACGTGCGGATCGGATCGAGCAAGCGGCAACGCTAGCGTGGGCCGCGATCGAAGCGGTGTCCGGATCAAATGATGCGGCGGAGACGTTGCGCGTAGCTCGTCCGTTCTTGCTGGCCATCGCGAAGAGTACGGAGCTCCGGACGCGCGTATGCCAACTATATCGCGACGCGTACGCCGACTGCGAAGGGCTCGACGCCCTTATCGAGGAAGCCGGGCTTGCGGGCGGACGGCCCGTTCGTCGGGCGCTGCGGACGCTCGATACCTGCCTCATCTTGAAGCCTGGGGATTATCTTCGATCTCGGGACGGTAAGTCGGCGGCGCGGGTCGAAAAGATCGACCACTCGAGCTGGGAGTTCGTGTTCACGACAGGAACCGGCAATGAGACGCTGGGAGCGGTCCTCCTGGCCGATCGTTTTGAGAAAACGAGCGCCGGTCACTACCGCGTGGCCATGTGCTTCGATCCGGACCGCTTGAAAGAAAGGATGCTGAAGGACCACTGCGCGATCGTGGTCGAGATCTGCCGGGACCACGGCGGCAAGATGGACAGCGATCAACTCGAGGACGTACTCGTACCGGACGTCCTTTCGCAAGACGAATGGAAGAAATGGTGGACGGCGGCGCGGACCGCGTTGCGTCGATCACGCCGAATCATGCTTGATGGTAGGACACCGTACTACATCGAGTACGTGGACCACCCTCAGTCGGCCGAGGACGAGTTCATCGAGGAGTTCAACCGCGAACACGATCCCACGGGCCAACTGACGCTCATACAGAAGTACGTTCGGGCGTGTGCGCGGCGCGGCGAAGAGAAATGTTCAAAGACGCTCGAGCAGTGCTACGCACAGGTTTGCGACAAGGCGCGGCAACGAACGGAGTCGCAAAAAAGCGATGCCGGCGTTTGGTGGCTCCTCGCCCGGTACACCGGGGAAATGGTCGGAGCCCCCGACGCGCAGGATGGAGCGGTCGAGTTCTTTCGATCCGCCGACGACATCCAAGCCGTTCTTTCGTGTACCGATTCTGTGGAACTACTGCGACTCTGCTGTGCGACGCTGGAGGTTGCCCGCCCGGACGAATGGTTGGATCTTCTTACCGCAATGATCCCGCGTCTCCCGATGGCGGTTGCTGAAACAGCGGCCAACAGGCTGATCGAGTCGGGTCGTGGAGCCGAGACGTTTGCCCACTTGGTGCAGCAAATCACGGCGTCACCGATCGAGTTCAACGAGGCGCTCCTGTGGCTGTGGGACGGTCCGGCGAACGCGGACATCATCGTCAACACCCCCGCAGTCACGTTGCTCCGTCGAATCCTCGATGCCCTTGATGGCAGTCGCCGCAGCGACAACTTGTCCAAAGACAAGGCCCGTACGATTGCCACAAGGTGTCGAGCGGTCCTTTCCGCACGAAAGTACGAGCGATACAAGCAGTGCATTGCCGACATCTCGCCCGGTGTGGGGCTCGCAATTCGCACTCAGATCATGCGGCTGGACAACCTGGGTCGATCGGTGTACGACGAACTGCTCAACCTGCTCGCAAGTCGTTTCCCCACGTTCGATGCGAAGCCGGAATTGGCCAGGTGGGAGCGCGAGGACATTCTCTACGTCACCGAGGAAGGCATGCTTCGGCGCCAGAAGGAAATCGACCACCACCTCAACGTGAAAATGAAGGAAAACTCCCGCGCGATCGGAGAGGCTGCCGCCAAGGGCGACCTGAGCGAAAACTCCGAATACAAGTTTGCCCTGGAGGAGCGCGACCTGCTACGGGCACGACTGGCCCAGATGAACAGTGAGATGGAGATCGCCAAGATCTTCACACACGAGGAGGTGCCGACGGACCATATCGGAATCGGCACGCGGGCGACCCTCAAGCGGGTAACCGACGGGGAAGAATATGAGTTTTGTCTCATGGGTCCGTGGGATTCCGACCACGAGCGGGGATGGATCAACTACAAAGCGCCGGTGGCCGCGCGTGCGCTCGGTAAGCGCGTCGGCGAACATATCGAGTTCGACCACGCCGCCGCGACCGGCACGTACGAGATCGTCGAGCTGGGAAACGAGCTACTTGCCTCCGAGCACGTTGATAGGGTTTAGATCGTTACGGTGGTATTGTTGCCGGGCGCCGGCGGGGGCCGGTTTCGAGTCGTATGGTCGCGGCTCCGTGGCCCGGAACGTGACCGCGAATCCGCCAGGGGGGGCATCGCAGCGCGGCAATACCTCGGCGAGTCGTAACGTATGAAAGTCGGGTTCATCGGTCTACCACAGTCCGGAAAATCGACGCTGTTCGCCGCGATTACCGGCGAGCAACCGGATCCCTACGCGCAGCCGGCGCCCCGCCACAGCGTTGTCAAAGTGCCCGACGGTCGCCTCGACTATCTGACCGAGCTGCACCACCCCAAGAAAGTGATCGAGGCGACGATCGAGTTCGTCGATATGCCCGGCGTGTCGATGGACGGCGACAAGGGGCAAGAGGAGTGGCGGCGACTCCTGCCCGTAATCCGCCAGATGGATCTCCTGGTTGCCGTCGTACGGGACTTCGAGGATCCCTCCGTTGCGGCGTATCGAGACCGTATTGACCCAAAGGCCGATTTCGAGGCGGTCTGGGATGAGCTGATCTTCGCCGATCTGGATGCGGTCACGACGCGGATCGAGCGCATCCGGTCGGCACTCAAGAAACCCACCAAGACGCACGAAAACGAACAACGCGAACTGTCGCTGCTCGAACGCTGTCTGGCGGCGCTCGAGTCCGCGGTGCCGCTGTCCGAGGTCATCTCGACCGACGAAGACCGCAAAGCCGTTTCGAGCTTCGCGTTTCTCACGGAACGCCCCATCGTGTGTGTGCGCAACGTCGGCGATGATCGAGCCGATGAATCGGCGGGGATCGACGTGGCGCACGTCAAAGCGTCGCTCACGTTGTGCGCATCCATCGAGGCCGAGATCGCCGCGCTCGACGAAGCGGATCGAGGTCCGTTCCTCGCCGACCTCGGACTCGAGCAGCCCGCTCGTGATCGTTTGATCCGGGCGTGCTATCGGGCGTGCGGTCTCATTTCGTTTCTGACGGTGGGATCCGACGAGGTACGTGCGTGGACCATCCGCGCCGGGGACACGGCCGCGGTCGCCGCCGGGAAGATCCACACCGACCTTCAGCGGGGGTTCATCCGCGCGGAAACCGTCGCGTATGACGACTTGGTCGCGCATACCGACATGAAGGGCGCCCGAGCCGCGGGCAAGGTCCGCAAGGAAGGCAAGACCTATGTCGTGGCGGACGGGGATATTCTGAATATCCTGGCGAGTACGTGAATCGGGGTCGGATGTCGTTGTCCTCCGCGTCAAACGTCTTGAACCCGCCGTCCGGTGCGCCCAGCGCTGCGCGTTCGCGCCATCTCCCCCATGAGGTTGTGCATAGCAGTCTCGGGCACATGAGGCCATGTCACGCCGTGCAGACACCGATTCGAGGCTCCACGCGGCGTCCTTGAAGCCCATCGCAAATCATACGGAGACCTGCGATGGGCCGAGTTTCCCGCGGGGCGAGCGCGAGTGGCACGTCACAGCGGGCGGGCAGAGCTGATCGCAATTGCGCATGCTGGAGGGCGGGTGGAATCGGTAGACCGAGCGCGCCGTACCGATCGACGGGGTTGTCGCGCTGCTTTCCAACGCCGGACCATACGATCGCGAGCCCGTCATGTGCGCCGAGCGCGATAAGTCACTGTCGCACGGCGAGTTACGGCACGACTGGAACTGGTGCCATTCGTAGCGGCAAGACCTTGTAAACCGACCCAGATTTCGGTAGGCTTTTGGGTGGAGTGGCTTTATCGGCCTGGGGGCGTCGGGAGGTTGGGGGGGGCAACCCGACGAGGCACACACCGATGCTTGCGATCCGAACGCGGGGTTTCCGATGCTGCGTTCCTCGAGCCCTTCCACTTTCATGTGGAGTTCGCCGTTGCGGCCGCACCCGGGCCGGCGAGCGTAGTTGTGTCACTTGCCGGATTGCTATGCGTGCCGCGTCGTCGTCGTTATCGCAGTCGGTTTGAACGGTAGGTCTTGCTTGGGGCACCTTCCGGCGTGTCGAGGGGACGTGGGATTTCCGCAATAGCGCCGGTGGAGCGATCCGGAAGCGGGTCGAATCGGTGGTGCGGAATCGTTGTCGAGGGAAAACCGGATCCCAGGGATCGCGCGGCCCGGGGAGTCGCCGTTTGTGGGGGTTATTGAATGTGTTTTCAGGGAGAAGGGTAGCTATGAAGAAACGGAGTTTTTGCGGGTCGATCGCCGGTTTGACGGTATGTTGCGTGTTGGGGATCGTTGCACCGGATCGCGCCGCCGCCCAATATCCTTCGCAGAACGCGACCTTGTTGAGTCACATCGATATCGCCGAGTTCGGTGCGGGCAACGGCAACGACTGCTGGGGATACACGTCACCGTCGGGCAGGGAATATGCGCTCATGGGCCTGAGCAACAAGGTCGCGTTCGTGGAGATCACGGACCCGACGAATGCCGACTGGTTTGCTTCGATCTTGCACGGCAACAGTTTGTGGGGCGACGTTAAGGTCTACCAGGACGTCGCATATGCCGTCGTGGACGTCCAGGCCGAGGTAGGGATCCAGGTGATCGATATGTCGGACATCGACAACCACAACGTGACGCTCGTGCTGACGATTCCCACGCCCACGAAGAACCACAACGTTGCCATAGATGCCGACAGCGGATATCTGTACACACTCGGATCGTCCGGCGGCAGCGACCGGACGGTGATATTCGATCTAACCAATCCCCTCGACCCCATCGAGGTGGGCACTTGGGGTACATATGAACACGACGCGCAGATTGTGACGTATACCTCGGGACCGTACGCGGGACGGCAGATCATGTTCGGGGCGAGCGAGAGTCGAGGGCTCGATATCGTCGACGTCACCGACAAGTCGAACACCTTTCTCATTTCGCGCACCGAGTACCCCAACTTGTCCTACTGCCATCAGGTCTGGACGGAGGATCTGCAGTACCTTTTCAGCAACGACGAGACGGACGGGATTCAGCGCACCACGGTTTTCGATATCAGCAGCTTGGAGGATCCGATTGTGTTGGGTGATTATTCATCGGGTCTCGGGGCCACCGATCACAACCAATACATACGCGACGGGATCATGTTCGAGGCGGACTATC
>JADFHG010000569.1 GCA_022567365.1 Planctomycetota bacterium
GACGGTACTTTTCGTTTGAATACCCTAGGGTATCGTGACCGAAAGTACCATCAAAGTGCCTGTCGGAATAGTCAGAACGGAGTATTCCGACAGCCTGGTGAGGGAGCGGACTTTGCTATGCCTATCGCTCAACACCAACCCGCAAATCCAGGTGTGACACTGCAGTAGATACCGCGCGGGCTGAAGCCCGCGGCTCGGAAGACAGATGCGCGAGATGCTCTAGTTGGCAACGGGTTTCTACGCGTGCTCTTGTACATCGACGGATGACTACGAGATGTGCTTCTCGTACGCCTTCGCCGACATAAGATCGTCGAGCGCCGTCGGCGAATCGGCCCGGATTTTCAACAACCACCCGTCGTTGAACGCGTCGTCGTTGATCAACTCAGGGTTGTCGACGAGTGCCGTGTTCACTTCAACGATCTGACCGGCGACGCCCGTGTAGATCTCCGCCGTCGCCTTTACCGACTCGACCTCCGCGACGACCTCGTCGATCGCGACGGTCTTGCCCACCTCCGGCAGATCGACGTACGTGATGTCCGTCAGCTCATCGGCCGCGTGGGCGGTGAGGCCTATCGTCACGATGTCTCCTTCGAGGAGAAACCACTCGTGCGTTTCACGATATCTACGATCAGACGGAGTTTTCATGAATCCACTCCATTATGCGAACAGAACGCCAATCCTCAAATCCACCCTTAGCAGTCCGTTGAAGAACCCCCGGTAGCGTCTGCCTCCCGTGGCGGACAAGGCTTTTGAGACCGCTATCGCCGCCCTACGGCCGCCGCAGGGGGCGGCCGCTACTTTCTCGGCGGAGCACGACTTTTTCAGCAGGCTGTTGGGTGTCGGCCGCGGCGAAGCGCGAAGGACGAAGAGCCCGCGCGGTGGTTCGCGTCGTCGGCGGACACTTCAATGCGGGCATTCAGCCCTCCTTACGACGACGGTAGAATGGAAGCGGCACGACCGTGGCCGCGACGCGCTTCCCACCGAACTCGACCTCGAGCCGCGCGCCTTCGTCGGCATGCTCAATCGACACGTACGCCATCGCAAGGCTCTTGCCCAGCGTCGGGCTCAGAACACCGCTCGTCACCTCTCCAACGTGCTCCGCGCCGGAGAGAACCTTGTAATGCTCCCGTGCCGTTCGCTTGCCGGCAAGTTCCAGACCGACGAGTTTGCTTGCAAGCCCCATCTCTTTGCGACGTCGCATGGCCGCCGCGCCGATGAAATCGGTTTCCAGGTCCACGCACCACCCCTGCCCGGCGGTGATCGAGTCCACGTCCTCGGAAAGCTCGTGGCCATAGAGCGGCATTCCCGCCTCGATGCGCAAGGTGTCGCGAGCGCCGAGCCCAGCGGGTTTGATCACCGGGTGGGGCGTGTCCGTCGTGCCGAGCACTCTAGGAACGATAAGTCCGGCAAGTCCGCTCGGGAAGACGATTTCGAGCCCGTCCTCGCCGGTGTATCCGCATCGATAGACCGTGATCCGCATGTCCAACAGCTCGTGGGTCGTGAACCAATACCGCTTGATCGTCGCCGGGTCGATTCCCGTGAGCTCTTGCGCGAGCGCCAACGCTCGAGGACCCTGAAGCGCGATCATAGCCGTCGCCGTGGTCTCGTCGGTGAGGGTTGCGTCCATCTCGCCCACGTGCCCGTTGATCCAGTTGACGATCTTCTCGCGGTTGGAGGCGTTGCACACGATGCCCCAGTGCGTTTCGAACCGCGAGACGATAAGATCATCCAGGATGCCGCCGTCCTCGTTGCACATGTGCGTATAATAGGACCGCCCGACCTCGGGCTTGGCGAGGTTGCGCGTGCACAGGCGATCGAGGAGGGCACCGCTGTCGCCCCCGGAGAGTTTCAACCGACCCATGTGCGATACGTCGAAGGCGCTGCACGCCGTGCGCGTGTGGTTGTGCTCGTCGATGATGCCCCGAAACAAGAGCGGCATGGACCAGCCGGCGAAATCGACCATTCGCGCACCGAATGCGACGTGCGTATCGTGCAGCGGGGTCTTCATCAATTCGTCGGTCATGAACGCGCCGTCAGCCTTTCCATTCAACGCCCCCTGCCGGGGGGCAACGCCCCGTCGCTGGAGCGGCGACGTACGGTATGGAGGGCCGTGCGAGGTGTCAATGGACCGCTGGTGTTCCCGTACGGCATTGATCGGTCGGGGAAGGCGGCAGGCGACAATGGTCCATCGACGGCGCACAGGGACTGCGCGTGCCTCACGTTTGAGTGTAGTGGAAGGGTGGGCGCCGGTCGTTCAG
>JADFHG010000570.1 GCA_022567365.1 Planctomycetota bacterium
TTTGGGGTTGATCGGTGGACAGCGCAGCGCAGTAAGGATCCGTGCAGAAATAACCGGACCGTTTTCCTAGTCGTCATCCTGAGCGAAGCGAAGGATCTCACCTGCCATTCTCGCGAGATTCTTCGCTACGCTCAGAATGACAGTCGTGCCGATTGAACCAGTTATTCTTGCGCGGATCCTAACGTGCAGCGTCCGCTCCCCTGACACAGCCCGATTCCTTACGGTCGCGGTTCGGATCTGGGTCGTCCCCAACAACGGCGATGTTACACGGAAGGTTGCGCCGAAACAAATGACGGGGAAGGGGTGCCAGGTAGCGACAGGCGATGCCAAACGAGGTAACGGACCGATTTCAAGAACGCTCAGCCCTGCAGGTCCAACACCCGCATGGCCTCTTCGAGCGTCGTGATCCCCTGCCCGACGGCCAGCTTGGCCGATGACCGAAACGGTAGCAGGCCGTCGGCGATCGCTTGCTGCTCGATTTCGTCCGGAGTGGCCTCGCGCTCGACCATTCGGGAAATCGACCGCGTGCAAAGCAGGATCTCGAACAGCGCGATGCGGCGCCGATACCCCGTCCGGCGGCACTCATCGCAACCGCGCCCCTGATGCAACAATGGGGACGCCGCATCGTCGGGGAACATGTCGCGCACGTCGTCGAACGTGGAGAGCCGGTCGGTCTCGTCGAGGCGCTCGCTGCACGCCGGGCAAATGCGCCGCATCAACTGTTGGGCAATGACGCCCCGCAGCGCGCCCGCGAGCAGGTGCGGGTTTGCGCCGAGTCCGAGCATGCTGTGGATCGCGCCCGACGCCTTGGCCGCGTGAAGCGTCGCGAGGACGAGTTGGCCGGTAACGGCCGCGCGGACCGCGATCGTCGCCGTCTGCGGATCGCGCACCTCGCCGATCATGATCACGTCCGGATCCTGCCGCAGGGCGGCCGGGAGGAGGTCGGCGAACTCGAGACCGATCCTCGGGTTGATCTGCGTTTGATTGACGCCGGCGAGGTCGAATTCGAGCGGGTCTTCGAGCGTGTTGATCTTGCGCGAGCCGTCGTTGAGTTCACTCAGCAAGGCATAGAGCGTCGTCGTCTTTCCACTCCCGGTGGAGCCGCTGACCAGAATAAGCCCGTGGGGCTGCCGGATGAGTGAGAGGATGGCGTTTCGATCGCGCGGGGTCAGTCCCAGTCCCGACACGGCAAAGAGTTGGTTGCGACGGTCGAGGATGCGCAGCGCCAGGTCTTCGCCGAAGAAGGTCGGCATCGAGCTGACGCGGACGTCGATGGGGTGTCCATCGTCCAGGACCATCAGCCGACCGTCCTGCGGGCGGCGGTGCTCCGCGGGATCCATGCGCGCCTCGACCTTGCCATAGCCGATCACACGCTCACCCCAGGTTCGCGGTACGCAGCCGAGCCTTTCGAGCATGCCGTCGCAGCGCAGGGTGACCCAATAGCCCTCGCGCTGGGCGGAAAAATAAAGATCCCCCGCTTCGAGATGCGCGGCATATCGCACGAGCGTGTTGAAACAATCGCTCGGCGCGGCCACTTGCTCGATGAGGTTGCGGAGCACGGGAGAGAGCCTCGCGCCTGATCGGGCCGAGTCCGCGTCGGCGAACGTTGCGTTTTCGGTAATGGGTGCGGCGGCGGTCATGACGCGAGCATCTCCCTGGCGGACTTGAGGTTGTTCACGATCGGAATCAGACGAGACATACCGACGATGTCGAACGCCTGATTGATCCGCGGAGGCACGTCGCAGAGCACCATCGATCCGCCGCCTTCGACGAGCTGTTTGTTGACGGCGAGAAGGGCCGAGATGCCCGCGGAGTCGAGGAAGCTGACGTCCGCCAGATCCAACGCGACGGCCCTGTTTCGCCAATCGGATTCCGACGCGCGGGCGAGTTCGCGCTTGATTTCGACGTCGCTCCCCCAGCCCAGCCGCCCCGAAGCGCGG
Organism: Planctomycetota bacterium; assembly: GCA_022567365.1. Taxonomy (GTDB): domain Bacteria; phylum Planctomycetota; class Phycisphaerae; order UBA1845; family UBA1845; genus JADFHG01. The sequence goes on from JADFHG010000570.1 coordinate 1,941, forward strand.
ACGTGGCATACATCATCGAGCGGCGCATCGACGGTGATTTCAACCAATTCCGTTTGCGTCATTCCTTTTCGCTCCCCGCCGGCGCGCGGTTTCAAAGTCAGCCGGAGCAGAGTGCCCTATTGTGTAGCGGCCGCCCCCCGTGGCGGCCGTAGAACCAACGGGGCTCTTCGATTCTTCGCACGCTGCACAATTACAGACAAGTCTCTAATGACACGAGATACCGAACGATTCTCGAAGGCGTCCAATAACCCGCGAAGCGCAGGCCACGCGCGCCACGCGCGACCGACCGAACATCTCTTCGGCAATCACGGCGATCG
>JADFHG010000080.1 GCA_022567365.1 Planctomycetota bacterium
TCTGACGGACACCGAGCGCCGCGACCTGATACGAGCAACGGTCGGCTATCGGCTGCCGATGGACGACGGTTCGGGCAACGTCGATCCGGCCACCGACTCGGCGGACGCATACAACGAGTGGCTCAAGGCGACGGCGAGAAAAGGTGTCGACGCCGACGGTCTCGCGGTCTTCGGCGCGCTCTACGGATTCGGGCGCGATACGCTCACGACGGTCGATGGCAACTACTTGGACAGCGGCGACCCGTTCGAGACCGGCGGCGACCCCAACGTGGACGGTACATCGCCCCAGCGGTTCTACGACGGGACCAATCTCCTGGACGACGAAGACGACGAATCCGAAACAGTTGATACGGAAAACGGATACGCGTTGTACGATACGACGGGCAATGTCCGTGAGTGGATGCAGGACTGGTACGCCGACGGAGACCCGAGCGCGCGGGCGGTCCGCGGCGGGAGTTGGGAGGATCCGGTCGATGCGGTCGCCTTGACCAACTTCGCGAGGGTCGCGGTGCCACCGCACGTCGCGGACGATCAGACGGGATTCCGCGTCGTACGCGGCACGGGCCACGTCGCCGAAATCTCCGTGACCGACAACATCAACGGGGACACGCACCGCCGCGCCGTCATTCTTGATCTGCGCGAGCCACTGACGCTCGAACCACGTATCGGTTTGGAGGCCGCCGGGACATACTGCCAGGGCCTCGGCGACGTCGCGACGCTTACGTATACGCTGCACAACGAGTCGACGGCGGAGATGTCGTGGGAAGTGGTCCTCGAACCCGACGTCGAATGGCTCGACCTGCCCGAAGTGGTTACCGGGACGATCACGGGCGACGACGACGCGGCGAACGACGTCGAGATCGTAGTCTCGACGAACCTGTTTCCCAACCTCCTGCCGCCGGGCGAATACACGACGGATCTCCGTGTCACGAACACGCTCACCGACGAATCGCACACTCGGTCGTTCTCACTGACGATCGAGCAGCCCATCGTGGTGATGGAGCTTTCCGGCGGCGCGGAAGCCGCGCTCGAGATGTTCTGGGAGGCCGACGTGGAGGGTTTGCCGTCGTTTGCCTACGCGCTATCGTTATGCACGGACTGCCAGGTCAACTGCGATCTGGACTACGAGGTCATGGCGGTGGACGACTGGCTGTCCGTCGGACCGGAGGAAGAGCTGACCGGCACCCTTCCCGATCCGCCGGGATCGGTGTTTTTCCAAGCGTCAGCCAACGAGACCGCGTCGGCGCTCGCGGTCGGCGAGTATGTCGGTACGGTCGCGTTCGCGTTTGTGGATCCAAACAACGACGTAACCCCGGATCCGATCGAGCGAACGATCAAGCTAACAGTCATCGATCCGATCGTCGTCTCGCCGACGTCGCCGTGGAACCCCGCCGCGGGCGGTGGGCTCGAACCGCCCCCCGCGCCCCAGACTTTTCTTCTTACCAACATGCACGCCACGAAGGACATCGGCGTGGTGATCTCGGTCGATGTCGATTGGATCGACGTGGACTTGCCCAACCAGACCGTCCCGCCCGGCGCCGAGCAATCGGTCATCCTCTCGATCAACGACAATGGGCAGGCGCTGACGCACGGCGAGTATGAGGCGACCGTCACGTTCGCGGATTTGACCACGGGGGAGGACCAAACTCGTGACGTCGTACTGACGATCACCGAGGAATTGACCGTAACGCCCGCCGACGACTTCATCGCCTCCGGACAGGCGGGTGGTCCGATCGGTCCGATCTTCAAGCCGTACAAGCTCACCAACAACGCCGGGGAAGGCGGGGAACCGATCGAATGGTCGGTGTCGGTTGATCCGTGGCCCGCGTGGATCAGCGTCATCGCCGACGGTGTGCCGCTTAGCCCCGGCGAGACCCGTTCGCTGCCGGACGGCGCTTCCGTCTTCGCATTCGTCACCATCGACGTCGCGCAAACGATGGAGGTGGCCGATGGCACGCATGAATCTCAACTCGTGTTCACAACCGTCGGTGTCGAGGAATCGACCGGCCGGACAATCACACTGACGCTCGTGACGCCCCAGTTCACGGTCAACGACCAGGCGGTGCCCGTGGATGCCGTTCAAACCGATGGTCCGACCCATACCTTCAAGATGGGCACGCACCACACGACGAACGAGGAGTTCACGGTCTTTCTCAATGACGCACTCGCGAACCCCGACAACGAGCGCGGCCAATATATGTTCTTCGATACGAAGACCGGAGACGTCTACGTAAACGATGACGTGGTCGGCGAATCCGGCACTGATCTCGGGGAACTTTCCGCGTTGATGTTTGCGGCGGAGGCCGGTGGACACATCGTCTTCGACGGCGCGGCGTACGAAGTCGCCGGCGGGTTTGAGCAGCACCCCGCAGCCGGCATCAGTTGGTACGGTGCGCTCAAATATTGCAATTGGCTGACCCTCGATCAGGGCATGCTGCCCGGGGAGCGCTGCTACAGCGAGGACACCGACGCCAACCTCGCGGGCTGGCATCCGGCGGTCGTGACGACGGAGGAATGGGCACAGGGCGATCTCGACGACGCCCAACGTTTCGACCTCGTGGTCAACTTTCGCGGGTATCGTCTGCCGATGGACGACGGCTCGAACAACGAAAACCCGACGGTCGATACGCCGGACGTATACAACGAATGGTTCAAGGCCGCGTCCGCGAAACTCGGCGACGAAGGCGAGATCGTTTTTGGCACGCTATACGGTTTTGGTCGCGACGAGATCACCGGTGCCGACGCAAACTTCTTCGAGAGCGGGGACCCGTTCGAGCCCGGACCGACACCGGTCGGGTTCTACGACGGCACGCTCTACAACCCCGGTGGCGGAGGCACGATCGGAGACGGGAGCGAGTTTCAGACCGTCGCCGATGAAAACGCCTTCGGGCTGCGCGACATGACCGGCAACGTGTATCAGTGGATGCAGGGCCGGTTTGCCGACGACTTTGGCTTTCGCGCCTTGCGCGGCGGCAGTTGGGAGAATGTACCGGGCGACCAGTTCAGTCATCTGTTGGTCGATCGCCGCGCGCTCGGGCAGCCGGGATTCTCGCATCAGACCATCGGTCTGCGCGTGGTCCAGTCGCTCGCCACGCCCAACGGCGATGTCGATGCGGACGGGGACATCGACCTGTTCGACACGGGCGCGATCATTGCATGTCAGACCGGTCCGGACGGCGGCGGAGTGTCGCTCGACTGCGGGGTGTTCGATTTCGACGTCGACGACGACGTCGATTTGCGCGACGTGGGCACCCTGATGAACGCGTTCACCGGATCGCTGTGACTGGCAGCGCTTCCCACGGACTTACGCCGGTGGCCAGGTTCTGCCGCCCTGGGCTTTGCAAGGCCGGACGGGCTCGGGCGCAATACTTGTCTTGAATCCGACGGGCTGCGGATCGGTTTCCGCCTCCACATGCAATCGACGGCCCCGCGTCCTCGCACGACAATGTAAAAATCCATACGAAACGGCAATTGCGAGCCTGTTAACGGGTAGAATCGTTTGCGTTCGAGGGCGGATTCGGCAATTCGCTCATAAACGATACCGAGGACGGCGCATCATACATGGTGACGACGTATTGTCGCGGCGAAACCGGTCGCGACCTGGGCCGTGGCCGGATCCTCTGCTCGGTTCCTACGTCGCCGCCGGTTCTGTTGTTTGCCTCCGCGTCGCTTTGGGAGGCTTGGTCGAGGGTGTCGATGGTCGGGCGAATTTCAAGCGCATGGTCCAGATCATGGCGAACGGCGGATTTGGCCGGCGCTTTCCGGAGGCCGATTTCGATTGTGGCGATCGCGCCGACCATCTGTGGGGTACTTGCCGCGGTTTGCGCGAATCTCACCACCGGCTGCACGGCCTCATGGTACGCCGCCGACGCCGATCGTGAGGTTCACACCCTGCTGGCGGATTACGAGGATCGCGTTCTGGGCGACCGGCAGGATTGGGTTAGGTATCCCGACCCGCAGGTCGAGGCACCTCCGACGGACGGCGGTGGCGCCGACGTCGATTCCGTTACGAGTCGATCCGTCGGCGACGGGAAATCGGTCATAGGAACGAGCCAAGACTCGGACGACCGGGACTCGCCAACGAAGGTCGGGATCGAGGGGTCCGAGACCGAGCCAGGGGCCGTGTCGGCGGCGGCGGCAGAGCCCATGCTTCTCGATCTGCCGACGGCTTTGTCGATTGCGTTCACGTCCAGCCGGAGGTTCAAGGACCGCGAGGAGGCGTTGTACTTGCGGGGTCTCGGTTTCACGTTGACCCGGTATAACTTCGGCCCGATCCTCAATTCCACCGTTTCGTATCTCTGGACGAACGTCGAAGACGGCATCAACGACGACTCGGCCGGTCTGACGTTCGGGGCGAGTCAGGTATTGCACACCGGTGGAGACCTATCGGTGTCTTCGGCACTGAATACGAGCCGGGCGGATGATCCGAACCTCTTCGACGTCCATCAGTCGGTGCTCTTCAACTCGTCCATTCAGGTCAACTTGCGCCAGCCGTTGCTGCGCGGCGCGGGGTATGAGGCTTCGCACGAATCCCTGACGCAGGGTGAGCGAGACCTGATCTACGAAATCCGCGCCTTCGAGCTCTTTCGCCAGGACTTTTCGATCGAGGTCGCCGGCGACTACTATCGTCTCGTGAGCCAACAGCGGCGCCTGGCCAACGATGAACGCAATTACCTGGACGCGACCTTCGACCGGGAGAAGGCCGAGGCGCTGCGTCAGGTGGACCGCAACCAGGATGACGACGTGTTCCTGGCCCAGCGGCGCGAGATCGACGCCGAAGACGCCCTGCTGGTCGCACGCACGGACTACCAACTCGCCCTCGACAACTTCAAGATTCTCCTCGGGCTCCCGACGGCCGCGGCGATCGACATCGTCGCCGACGAACCGGAGTTTCTCCCCGTACGTGTCGATCCGGATTCGACCGTCCAGGTCGCCTACCACAACCGCCTCGACCTGCACACCGCACGCGATCGCCTCGAGGACACGGAACGGCGCGTGCGGCTCGCGAAGAACGCGCTGCTGCCCGATTGGGACGTAACGATCGACTACCGATTCGACAGCGATACGGATCGTGCACTTCGAAAGGCGACACCCGAGCATTGGACAACGACGCTCGGCGTGGACTTCGAGATTCCGGTCAATCGCAAGGCCGAGCGCAACGCCTATCGGTCGGCGCAGATCGGGCTGGAACGGGCCCGGCGGGACTACGCTCGACTCCTCGACGAGGTCAGGCGCGACATCCTCGACCAGGTTCGCGAACTCGCCCAGCTCGAGAAACGTATCCGCCTCCAGACGGACAAGATGGCCCAGGACGAGAAGGCCGTGGCGGTCACGCAGATTCGCTACGAAGCCGGAGACGCCGACAATCGGGATCTGCTCGACGCGCGGCAGGGCTTGATCGATGCGCAGAACTCTCTCATCGCCCTGAAGGTCCAACACTTTACCGCCCGACTCCGGTTGCTCCGCAACACGGGCGTCATGTTTGTCAATGTGAACGGGATGTGGCAAGAATGAAGACGATCATCGTGATAATGATTGTGGGGGCCTTGGGGGGCGGCGGCACGCTCCTTTACCGCTCGGCGTCCGATTCGACCAGCCAATCAAGCGTACCCGATGGGCTGCTCCATACGGCCGGTCGCGGCAAGCTCACGGTCGTCATCACCGAGAACGGAACGCTGATGGCGAAGAACTCGGAGAAGATCACGTGCAAGGCGAAGGGGGGCGGGACCATTACGGAACTCATCGAGGAGGGCACGTCGGTCGAGGAGGGCGAGGTACTATGCAGGCTCGATACGACCGATCTCGAGCAGGAACAGCAGAAGCTCGAACTCGACATCGTGAAGACCGAGGCGGACCTGGACACGGCCAAGACGGAGCTAGAGATTCAAGAGTCGGACAATGTCGCCACCGTCGCAAAAGCGCGAATCACCTTGACCAAGGCCGAAAACCAACTCGAACGCTACAAGGACGGTGACGCCCCGAAGGAACGAAGGACGCTCAAGATCGCGATCAAGGAGGCCGAGATCAGACACAGCCGCGCCGAAAAGAAATACGCGGACTCGAAGATGCTCTACGAGAAAGACTACATCAACAAGTCGCAGTTGGAACAGGATGACATCGACTTCGAGCGTGCGAAGATCGAACTCGAGGGAGCGAATCGCGATCTCGAGATATGCGACAAATACACCTATCCCATGACCATGACCGACAAGGAACTGGCGCTCAGCGACGCGAAGCGCGGTCTGGACAACTCCGAGAAGCGCGCGAAGTCGACGCTTCGGCAAAAAGAGGTTGCGGTCGAGAGCAACGAGGCCCGGCTGGTCTCGCTCACGAGCAAGCTCGAGAAGGTCAAGGAGAACATAGAGTATCTCACGCTCAAGGCGCCGCAGCCCGGTATCGTTATCTACGGCGATCCGAGCGCACCCTGGTATCGCCAGAACATCAAGGTCGGCGGGCGGATCTGGAGCGGCATCACGGTGTTCACCATTCCCGATCTTCGGGTCATGCAGGTGCAGGTCAAGATTCACGAGGCGGACATCAACAAGCTCGAGGAGGAACAAACCGCGACCGTGACGATGGACACGTATCCCGGTTTGTTGCTAAAGGGGAAGGTCACCAAGATCGCGACGATCGCCGGAGGCACCGATCCTTGGAGCGGTAATGACGATGAGGTCAAACGCTTCACGGTCGATGTTACCCTCGACTCGACGGACGGCGAGACGCTCAAGCCGGGAATCAGCGCGAAGGTCGAGATCTTCATCGCCGAGCACGAAGACGTCCTCTTCATACCCTTGCAGTGCATCTACGCGGAGGAAGGGGTGTACTACGCCCACGTCCTGGGCGACGACGGCAAGCCGACGCGCGTCGAGGTCAAACCCGGCGCCAGCAACGACTCCTACTGGCAGATCCTCGAAGGGATCGAGGAGGGCGACAGGGTGCTGCTGTATAGCCCGGCCTTGGCTGCCGCAGCCGGTAAGATCGAAGAGTCCGAAGAGGGGCAAGCGGCGGCGAGCCCGGCGACGATGCCCATGCAAAACGGAGGCGGGTAGGTGTGCGATTATGCGATGAATACACAGTGCCCCGCAACCTGTTGGAAGAATCTGTGGGACCGACCCCGCAGGCGGGCTGGCCCGCAGTCGGTCAGACGCCGCTGACGGCGCGAAAACGACCGACTGGAAAGTCGGTCCCACAAGACAGGTTGTTTTTCACCAGACTGCCAAGATGACGCGGTTGCCGAGGGGATGAGACAGTGGTTTCGACAAAGCCGATCCTGAAACTCGAACAGATCGAGAAGACCTACGGCACGCCCGCCAACCCGCTGTGCGTGCTGCACGGAATTGACCTGCGCGTCGAGGCCGGCGAGTACGTCGCGATCGTCGGCCCGTCGGGCGCGGGGAAGTCCACATTGCTCCACATCGTCGGCTGTCTGGATCGACCGACGAGCGGCTCCTACTTCTTCATGGGCGACGACGTCGCGGGACTCGACGATCACCATCTTTCTCAGATTCGCAAGACGCGGATCGGGTTCGTGTTTCAGTCGTTCCAGTTGATCTCGCATCTATCGGTGCTCGAAAACGTGGAAATGCCCCTTTTTTACGCACGGGTGCCCCGACGAGAGCGACACGCGCGCTGCCGCGAGTTGATCGACCGCGTCGGTTTGGGCCACCGCTTCGACCATCTACCCAGCGAGTTATCAGGCGGCGAGAATCAGCGCGCGTCGATCGCGCGAGCCCTCGCGAACGACCCCGCCCTCATCCTCGCGGACGAACCGACGGGCAATCTCGATTCGGCAACGTCCAAGGAGATCATGGCGCTCCTTCGCGACCTGCACGAGTCGGGTCGGACGATCCTTCTCATCACCCACGACAACGACATCTCCCGGTCGGCGCCGCGCCGCATCACCCTGCGTGACGGTCGGATCGAACACGACATCCGAAGCGACGGCGCGAAGGCGCGACCAAAGAAGGATCTTGTGCGGACCGCCTCCGAACACGGCGACGCGCCCGCGCGAACTGCGGGCGGTAAATCTCTTGCTCCGTGCGGCGATCAGGGTTCCGCCCCGCCGCCGACCGCGCCCACCCCGGAGGCGCAAGACTGATGTTCGTTCCCGAACTCGTCACCGAAGCCCTTCGCAACCTCGCTCGCCACAAGCTCCGATCGTTTCTGACGACGCTCGGTATCATCTTCGGGGTCGCGTCCGTTCTTTCGATGGTGGCGATCGGCGAAGGCGCTCGCCGCGCGATCCTGAGCCAGATCCGCCAGCTCGGTATCCGAAACATCATCGTCAACGCCGTCAAACCGCCGGAAACGGAAAAAGTCGTCAGCGAAGAGAATACCTCGGTACTCCGCTACGGGTTGACGTTTCGCGACGCAAAGCAGATTGCCCAGACGCTGCCCATGGTCGAATCGGTCTTGCCCGTGCATGACATCGAGAAGTGGATCTGGTTCAAGAGCCGGCGCATCGCCGCCAAGGTGCGCGGGATCACCCCGGAATACTTCGAAAAGCTGCATCTCGATCCGTTTCTCGGTCGCCGACTGGACGACGCGGACGGTGCCAACCGCAGGCGCGTCTGCGTGGTTCGGCATCGACTCCTGCGCGAGGCGCGCTACGTCGGCGATCCGCTCAAGCTCGATTTGAAAGTCGGCACGGAGTTTTTTCGGGTGGTCGGTGTGCTTCGCGACTTCGAATTCCAAAGCCCGAGCATGTCGATCCTGGGGATTGACGATCGGGTGATGGAGGTCTACGTGCCGTTCGAGACCGTGACGAGTCGGTTCGGACTGGCGAACAAGACGCGGAAGTCCGGCAGTCGCGAATCCACACGGGTCGAGCTCCATCAGATCGTCTGTACGGTCGATACCGAGGAAAACGTCCTACACGCCGCCCGCGGCATCAAGGCGATCCTCTCGACGTTCCACAAGAAAAAGGACTACGAGATGGCCGTGCCGCTCGAGCTGCTTCAGCAGCAGCAGAAGACGCAACAGGTATTCAACATCGTGCTGCCCATCATCGCGGGGATCTCGCTGCTCGTCGGCGGTATCGGCATCCTGAACATCATGCTCGCGAGCATTACCGAGCGCACGAGGGAGATCGGCATACGCCGCGCGATCGGCGCGACCGGGCGCGACATCACCTGGCAGTTTCTCGTCGAGACCGTAACGCTGGCCACCGTCGGCGGACTGCTCGGTGTGTTGCTCGGGGTGGGCGGCGTCTTCATCCTCAGTTATGCCACGCAATGGCCCGCCGTGATCACACCATGGGCAGTGTCGCTCGCGATGGGCGTGTCCTGCCTCACGGGCGTCGTCTTCGGCATCTACCCCGCCCGACGAGCGGCCGCGATGGATCCGATCGAGGCGTTTCGGTATGGGTAGCGGTTCGTTGGGCGCCAGCGGATTCGTTCCGCTGGGCGTCATCACAAACTACCCCGTCGTTCAGGTAATCAGCCACGTCGGACGGACACGTCCGCCGAGCGTCTATCGCCATTGACCGTCATCGCCCCCCGCCGTCTTCGCATCGGGCGAAACATCAGCATCGACACGAGGATCATCGCGCCGGCGCCGAATCCGCCTTGACCGCACACGCCGCACAGCCCCGGCGATGGGGCGGATGAATCCGCATCTTCGTCGGGGACGGCCAACCCCACGTCGGTCGGCAATGGGCAACCGCTCTCGTTGACGGTCACACCGGCCGCAGTTTCGAGGCAGTCGTCAGCGCAGTCGGCGACGCCGTCTTGGTCGGCATCGACGTCGGGCGTGCCGCACCCGCATACGCCTGTTTCGACCTTGTCGGCGTCGGCGGGACAGGCGTCGTTGCAGTCGGGTGTTCCGTCGCCGTCGGTGTCGTCGTCGGCGATGCCGCACCCGCACGAACCGGGCGACGTCTTGGTCGAGTCATCAGGGCATCGGTCGGCGCAGTCGGGTGTCTTGTCGTTGTCACGGTCGTCCTCGGGAATGCCGCACCCGCAGAAGCCCGCGTCGATCTTGGCCGGATCCTCCGGGCATTCGTCTTCGCAATCGGCGACGCCGTCACGGTCGGAGTCGTCGTCGGGCGCGTTGCACCCGCATTGGCCCGGTTCGCTCTTGGCCGCGTCGTCCGGGCAACCGTCAACACAATCGGCGCTGCCGTCGCCGTCGGAGTCGGTCTCCGGCGAGCCGCAGCCGCACTGGCCGGGGTCGGTTTTTTCGGGGTCCAACCGGCACGCGTCCTGACAATCGGGGGTTCCGTCGGCGTCTTCGTCGGCTTCGGTGAACCCGCATCCGCAAGCGCCCGGTGCGATCTTGTTCGGATCCAGCGGGCAGCCATCCTGGCAATCGACCGTGCCGTCTCCGTCTTCGTCGATGTCCGGCTCGCCGGCGCAATGATCGTCGCAGTCGGCCACGCCGTCTTCATCGGTGTCGCGCTGGCTGCACGAGCAACCGGTTTCGTCGGCCTCTTCGGCTTCG
>JADFHG010000081.1 GCA_022567365.1 Planctomycetota bacterium
GCAGGTCGATTCGGGTGCCGTCGTTTCACTGCTTCGGCGCTCGGCCGGCGAACTCCTCGGAATCGACATAGACGCGGGTCGTCCGGTCGAACTTGGGAGCATCGGGGGTGGAGGCACCACGGCCTTCGTTCACGAATTCACAGCGCGGTTCGACGACACTATCACTCTTTCGATCCCGTTCGCGATCGCGCCAACGGAAGAGGTTCCCAATCTGCTCGGACGGCTCGGCGTGTTTGATCCGTTGCAGATCGACTTCGATGGCACCGTTCAGGAAACGAGGATCTCTGCCCCTTGGCTCGACAAGGATCGCCGTAGGGTATGGGACACGGTTCTGGCGGCCGAGAAGCACATTTTCACGCGGTGGAAGGACATCGCCCTCCCACCCCCGGCATGCGATGTCGCGAGACGTTTCGTTGAACGAGCAGCGCAGCTCTTGGCGTCGTATGTCGGTTTGATGAAGCTGCATAGTGAGTATCCAGCCCCCCTCTTCATTCGATCATTGCTTGAAGTCGCGGTCCAGTTCGAGTATCTCCTGGACGATCCAGCCGCGCGGGCACAACGGTATTTGGATTTCTCGCACGTCACCAGACATCTCAAATCGAAGCGGATTGCTGACAACGCAAGCGGACCGAGCAGCACCTACCTCGCATCGTCGCCGCTACGCACTCAGGGCGAGAAACGCAACCAAAGCGAATACGATCGAGTCGTTCGCCAGTTCTTGAAGCCAAAGAGTGGAAAGCCGTGGGACTCTTGGTACTGCATGTCCATCCGAGACCTCGCGGTTGCCGCCAGCAAGGTCGGGGCGAAGTACCCTTGGACGGGCGAGTATCAATTGCTGTATGCCCTGGGTTCGGATTGGGCACATGGAGGCCCGATGTCGACAGACTCGCGCGTTTCCACGTTTGCCAGCGTTTCCAACGGATCGTTCTTCATTTGCCTGATGTTCTATTCGCGAATGCTTTTGGGTGTTTCGGGTGAGATGATCCTCGAAGCCGAGCACTACAAATTGCTGACCGAATTGGCGAAGGGCGCGTGGCACTGATCCACGTCCATCCCTCCCTTGAAAAAATCATTCGAAACCGTGCGGTCGTCCCGAGGTGCGGCGACCGGAGGCTCACGGTTGCCGACTCTCATAACCGCTGGTCCACAAACTGGGGGCAGATCCCCAGCCCGTGCCCAATGACAAAGCCGCTCGTTGGCTCGCAAGCGAAGGAACCGCGGGGCCCGGCGAGTCGTGGTCAAACGGGCCAAGCCGTACCCCGCGGAGAGGAAGTCTCACTGATATTATCGCAGCAGAACCAGCGTGGCAACGGTCCGGGCGGCACCAAATGGTTGGCCGATCCAAACAAGGTCGTCCGGGGTTGCCTCACGCCGGTGTGCCTACGACTGCAAAGCGACAGCCGCAGCGGATTGTCACGTCGGCTTTCTTTTTTTCTAAACAACCGACCCTTGACCGCCCGGAACCCATCGATCGGAGGCACGTCAAGATCGAATGCGCCACGCGACGGTTGCGCCGCTACAAAACGCCACGCAGGCCACTCAAGTTGACAGGATTGGCTCACCGCAGTTAGTCCAGTGGAGCCGCAAGAATTGTACGCGAGTTAGAGTGTGGGTCGAGTCGGTAGGGCCATACCGGCTCAGCGCCGCGCAGGCGGGTTACATTGCTGCCGGTGAGTCGCCGTCACAAAATGTCGCCGTTTCCGCGAAGGAGCCCCTGCAGAGGACGCCGCCTGACCATCGCTCAACCCAGGTTCCTCGGGAAACGCCATCGATTTACATCACGACGCTACATTATTCAGTCGCGCAGGACGCCATGGGCATGTATTGTTGTCCGATAACGATTTATTCGTGGTATTACGGCAACGAGCACGTATAATGATTGTGACCGCGCAGAATGACGAGCAGCCTGAACCGCTTTTGGTCCAACGATGAAGAGAGAGCTTGTGGAACGAGGACAGACGATACAACGCGTAGAAGATCTTCAGTTCTTCCTGTACCAACGGGCGATCCACCCCGAATTGTTCAACATCCAGCGCGTGAAGCGCATTGAGCAAAGGCGTTATAGCGCCGAGGTCTGGATTGTGGGGCTTGCACATGTAGTGACCGTGCAGTTCGGCGATCAGATCCTGACGGAACTGATAACGGACGACCATGAGCTATTACCGAACGCGGGACTCGCCGCGTCCTTTCGGTTTCGTGGTGAGCGTGACCATACCCAGTCGTTTGACGGCGGAATGAGGTACATTCTATCGACACAGGTCGAGCGGATGACGCCTCAGTTGTTCCCCGCGACCCACCGTGACTACGTTCATTTCGCACAAAACCGTGGGATGCTCGTTTCCTTTGAGGAGTGGGCTTCGAACGGCTTGGATCCCTTCAGTTTCGTCGACTTCGAGGCGCGAGATCACGAGTTTCATGTTCACGCGTTTCACGCGTTTCCCGACGAGCTCACACTCCTCAAGACGCAGTCCATCTTCGAGATTGGTCCTCGAGGACAGGGCGAGACTTAGTTCGCGGCGCCGAACCGAAGCGTCTCCGTTCGGTTAGACTTTGGTGACACGACGCGACGCCTAAGCGCCGCGGGCAGTCGGTGTGTCCCGCCATATCGGAACAGCGCAATCGCACATAACAGTTGGTGCCGGGAGTGCTCGACTGTCGGTCTTCGCCCGAGGCGTACGACCGAGTTCGTAGCGCGCGCGACCGAGCCGTACGGAACGCGCGAACTGACGCGTGGTCCAATAACATCCACGTCCGCCGGCCGGTGTGGTGGTGCGAGATTAGCGATGCATAGTGTGCCGGGCGCATCGACCGCCCGATCACCCACCTGATGTAAGCGCGACGGGATGGCCATCGACGACACGCCTAGCGGGTCGGTCGTGCCCGCCCGCCCGCGCCGAACCTGACACGGTCGACATTGCTCCGCCGGCAACCGGATCGGGAAGCAACGGCGGTCTGCGGATGGCGGGCGTTTCCACGGGCGGTTTGCGCAGTGTGCCCGCTTGGCATCACCTCGGCCGGACCCTCGCACCCCCGACCGAGCCGACCGTTTCAAGCTCTGCCTAGTCCCCTCGTCTCGTCCTCGGTTGGTTTGACCGCTCCCCGCCCCCCAACCGGTTTGTCGGCCGCCAATGCGTACGGAGTTGGTCATCGCGAGCGCCGATAAACCGGGTAGATCAAGAACCGTCGTCCCAGAGAAGTGCCGTGATCGAGAGGAACCTGAGGTCCTACACGAAATCGACGGGGGAGCCCCAGCGTGTCCGTTCGATCTCAGCGCCCCCCGTGGGGCGTGGAGCGCCGGCTCGCATGGAGGAGCGCCACCAAAGCCTCCCGATTGGGGCGCAGTCCAGGCGTCATTTCATTCGTGCGATTGCCGCGGGCGCGGGTGCGGCGGTATGGTCGCGTGCTCACGCGTCGGGAGATCCAAGCAATGCGGACGCGCCATCTGACGGTTTCCGGCCGATCGTAGCCCGCGCCCGCTCCAGCCACGCAATCCGGGGAACCAGCGTGCATCCCTTGGTGCTCAGAGAAATGCTTGGCGAGTCGCTCATCGCGCTGACCGGAACGGCGAGCGTCGTCGCCGCCTGGCGTTCCATATTGAAGCCTGATGATGTAATCGGCATCAAATTCAACCGGTCCGGGCAGGACGGGTTGGGCACGACGGAGACGTTTGCGAGTGAGTTGATTGCATCCATCACGTCGGCGGGGTGGTCTCGCGAGCGCATCGTTTGCATCGAGGCACCGCGCGGACTCGATCGCCACCTCGGCACACAGCCCGCCCGGATCGGATTCGACGAACACCCGACGGATTTTGGTAGCGGCTCGGATCAGTTTGCGTCAGTATTGAATCAAATCACCGCTTTGATATGTGTTCCATTTCTGAAAACCCACAATGTTGCTGGGATGACCTGCTGCCTGAAAAACCTGTCGCACGGGCTTGTCAAGCACCCTGCGCGGTACCACGATGGCGGATGCGCTCCCTACATCGGTGACATCGTTTCCTCTGCTCCGATCAGGTCAAAGCTCCGATTATGCATTGTGGACGCACTTCGGGTCGTTTTCGAAGGCGGTCCGGAAGCGTCGGCAGGATTCACCGGCGACGCGGGTGTGGTACTGGCCGGTACCGATCCGGTCGCGTGCGATGCGATAGGCCTTACGGTGCTGAACCAGGTACGGGCTGACAAGGGGCTCGCGCCCTTGGCGGCGACCGCTGCGGAGCTGCCTTACCTGGCCGCCGCAGCGCAGCGTGGGCTGGGCACGGCGGCTAGGCATGCGATCGAGGTAGCCGAGATCCACCGCTAGGTTGGGTGAGCCGGTCGCCGCACAACGGACCGGCGAAATTTTTTTCGGACTTGCTATTGACAAGCGCGGTATTAGCCGATTAGAATCCGCGTCGGTTAGGAGCAGTGTGCAGTCTGGAATATTGTCGTATTATTCAATTGATTCGACGCGTATCATTCGTATCAAAACATACGCCATTGTAAGATCATCTGCCTTCCAGCCTCCTGCCTGCACCTGACCGCACTGTTTGCTGTGCTTCGCGCGCGTTCGCTCCCGGTAGCCGGGTGTGTAGCCGTTGTGGAGCACGGGATGAGCGGGTGTGCCCTGCGGTGCCGTTCGGCGAGTCGACCGAACGCGCGTGAATCCGGACGGCATGGTTCGGCCTCCGCAAATCCGAACTTGTGTTCTTGGGTGATTGGTGTTCTCGCAACCGTAGCGCCAAGGGATCGTGTCAGTGTCACTGCATGGTCGGTTGGTTGCACGGTAGCGTCAGCGCCCTCCGTGTTTGGGGCGCTGGCGTACGAACTGTTGTTTCGGATTCGCATTCACGAGTTGGACTGCGATGGCTGCCGGGCTCTTGTGCGGTGGTTTCAATTATCGGTCTTACGTCCGTGTGTTCCGCGATTCCGGGTAACAGCAGAGGTGCAGATTAGGAAAGCACGGGAGACTTCTGTATGAAACGATCTAAAGCATTTACGCTGATTGAGCTATTGGTGGTCATCGCGATCATCGCGCTCCTGATCTCGATCCTGCTACCGAGTCTTTCTCGGGCAAGGGAGTTGAGCAAACGTCTGGTATGTGCCGCCAACCTCAAGGGGATCGGCACGTCCTCCAAGATTTACGCGAACGACAATTTCGAGAAGTGGATGACGCCCGGTTTCTCGGGAAGCAAGATCGACAACGGCGGGATTCTGTATCTCGAGCAGGTCGGCGACCCACCCCAAGGCACCGAACGCCGCTTCGAGAGCGATGCGGATGGCAGTACGAGCACCAACGGCAGCACTAAACTTTCGGTCACCCGGGCGTTTTGGCTGCTCGTGCGGTCCGGGGACGTGACCGTCAAGCAGTTCATCTGCCCGAGTAGTGGCGATGAGCCGGACCAGAGTGATAAGGTGCTCGGTATCGACTTCTGGTACGACTTCCAGTTCGGGCCGGGTGCCAACCAGGGGTCGAACATCAGCTACGGGTACCAGGTTTGCTTCGGACCACGGGACACCCGAGCCCGTGAGGGATCCGACAACCGCCAGGTCTTGGCTGCTGATGGTACGCCGTTCTACTTCTCCACGGGAACTGCGCCGGATTGGGAGGACTCCAACGGCCAGCCTCTCACCCTCGAGTCGTCGCCTAGAGAATGGCGTAGGTTCAATTCCAAGAACCACGGTGGCCAGGCCAACGGCGAGGGGCAGAACTGCCTGTTTGCCGACGGCCATGTGACATTTGAGAAAATGCCGGCGATTGGGATCGACCACGACAATATCTATACCCTGATGGGAAGTGCATTCGCGCTTGGGAATCAGAACCTCATCTGGGGCGAGTGGCCGCACGACGCGCCGACGGGCGGTGACCCGTATCCCGGGCAGGACGTATTCGACGTCGGGGCGGGTAATCATTCGGCGACGGACACACTGATCTACCCGTAGGGCGGTCGGTTGGTCTTCCTGGACTCTTACAAGAAGGACGGTGGGCGCCGCGCCCGCCGTCCTTTCTTCATGCGCCGACTCGCCGATTGTGCGCTCCCGCTTGATCGGGGCACATGAAAGCCGCGAACCCGACCATCCAAACCTCTCCCTTCATTCGCCGATGCCGCGGTGTCATCGGTGTTATCTCACGGCAGGACCGTCATCTTCTCATCCGTCGTGCGATCGGCGTACCCAAAGGCGGGCACTGGTGCTTTCCCGGGGGGCACGTCGAACGCGGGGAAACGTCGCGTCGCGCCGTGACCCGTGAACTAGCGGAAGAGTTCGGCATTACCGTCGTACCGATCGCGCGGATCGGGGCGATTCGGGTGTCGGAATCGGGTTATGTGTTGGTGATCTGGCGGGTCCGATATGTCTCGGGATCTATCGCGCTTGCCCCCGCAGAGGTCGCCGATGTGCGGTGGTGCACACCCTGCCAGGCTCGATCGATGCGTCAGTGTCTGGCGTCGACCGCAAGCGTGCTCGAACTTCTTCGGCGATCAGATGTGCGGATTCACCCCGATGGAACGGCGGCGATTGCATCTCGCCAGCCGGCTCCGCCCTGGTGGTCGCCGACACGGGGCGACTCGAAACGATCGGACTCATTTCAACGGGATGCCGAATCAGGACCGCGCCGACCAAGACCTTAGGTTGACGCGCCGGCGCCGGAAGGAGATTCGAGCACTTCGGATCCACTGGCCGTATTGATATGATCGGCCCGTTCGGCGACCTTACGATATCCGAGATACTGGATGATCTCGAAAACTTCCGACCAACTCGGAAACGGCCGCTCGTTCACTCGCTTGTACTCATCCACCGCCATGATGAAATCGAGCAGCTCGCCGCTGATTTCGCCTTCCTCGGCTGCCCGGCGAACCTCGCCACGCCGCCGACCCGGTCCACGGCGCCGGTCCATTCCGTTACGGCGCTCGCTGCCGGCTCGCCGCTCCTCGCGCTTTCTTCCTCGTCTGTCGGGTCCATCATACAGTTCAGCCATACTGTTCGCATCGGAAGTTGTGGGCTTGGGCTGTAGCGCGCGGGCGACTCCCAATTGGTTATCGGAGCCGCGTTTGCAGGACGCTAACCCTTCAGCGGTAGGCAATACTTGGAAGCGCTTGCGTCGCTTGGAGCCCTGTAAGCGCGGTACAAACGGCACTTGACCGCGCGCGTGGACGGAAGTCCACGGTGTGCTCGTCGGGCGATGTGGAACCGCCAAAACCATCGGGAAACGGCAGTGTTTGAAGGACCGCCGTTGCAAACGGCTGAACTCTTACGCAGGAAGATGTCCCGACGGATGGAGGCGTAGGCTTGTTCGATCGGCCCGGTCGCATGATGCAGTCGACGTAGTGTGCCCGAGTCACAGCTGCAAACGAGGACCGATGGTCGCGGCATACGAATCAAAAGGCCGACCGGTGCCGTCATGCCAAGCCGTCACACCGACTCTCTGGCGCGCCGGTCTGAGCGAATCAGTCGTCATCGTCGTCGTTATCGTCGAAGTCGTCGTCATCGGGCAACGGATCGTCATTATCGTCCGGGTCGTCGTCAAGATCGTCATCGTCCCCATCGTCGTCATCGCAATCGTCATCAAGCGGGTCATCGCCCGGGGCGTCCGCGCCCGTCATCTCGAGATGAACGATCACTTCGCTGGCCTGCTCATGTGATTCTTCAGGCACAAGAATCGGCAGCACTGTCAGTGCACCTTCGGGCGAGGCGCCCCCTCGAACCACGCGCTCACCGACCACCGCGGGTATGCTCGCCGCGTCCAAAACGGCACAATATCGCACGGCCTCGTCGCTATTGCTCACGAACCAAACCGGGACCAATGCCTCGGACGTTGCCGTCCTGACGGCCTCGGATCCTCCGTTTTCCAAGAGTTCACACCACATTGTCATTCGACCCAATACGGCATTCCTTCGGCGCCGCGCGCGTTTCAGCGTATGCCCAGCCGGTATTGCGGCGTGGACCCCGGATCGTGTCCGGTCCGCCGAAATCGCGCAGAGTTTAGTGTCGCCGGCAGCAGCGTCAAGGAGAATCTCCCCTGGATCGTCGGATCAATCCGTGCCCGGTTGACCGCCGCCGACCAGCACGGTAATCAGGGGCGTTGTCCCGGCTATTCCGGCGATGGCGAAACGACTTGAGACCGCGGATAGGTCACCGCGACGCCGGAATGCCGCGCGGAGTTCCTATGCGATTCGAGGCTTGCCGACAGCAGTGACCGAAGACTCCACCCATCCACCGATAGATGAGTTCAACAAACAGTCGCTTCCCTCCGTTGTGGCGACGGGGCAAGCGGCGACCGGCGACGGCGTACATGGGGGCGAGGAGGCGAGTGTCGCAGCCGAAAGCGAACGGGATCTTTGGGTGGGCAGGACCGATTGGCGTCACTTTTCAGGTCGCCTCGCGGTATTCGCGGTCGGAAACCTTCTGCTCGGCATTTTGATCGGTTGGGCGACGACGTCGGTCGAGTGGCTTACATTTTGGCCTTCATTTGGGGTTGTCGTTTTGGTGCTGGTGGTTTCGGGGGTGGTCATCGTCGGGCCGGTGGTATTGGCGGTTATCGGAAGTCGCTACCGTGTCACCACGGAACGCCTCTTCGTCCAGCGTGGGATTCTCAGTCAAACGATTGATCAGATGGAGCTGATACGTATTGACGACGTGCGATTGCACCGGACGCTGCTGGATCGCATTTTCGGTCTGGGTACCGTCAAGGTGCTCTCGACCGATGCCACCGACAAAGAGATCGTCATCGAGGGCATCTCCCAACCGGAAAAAGTGGCTGAAGTAATGCGCGATCGCATGCGCAAGATGCGAAAAAAGTCGCTGTTCATCGAGAACCTTTAGACCGTTCGGTAGCCGTTGATGCGTCGGGGGTATTGACCGCGCCGCCGCTCGTTTAGCTTCGGGTCTTCATCCGACACGGTCCCCGAGAACACGCGGCAGCCGGCGGCGAAGTTCGGACCGTTGCTCGACGACGCCCTTGGGTGCCGCTTCGAGGTCATGGCTATTTGCCTTTGGCGCGTTTCGTCTTCCGCTTGCCCTTCGAGCGTTTCGCGGTCTTCGGACCTGCCGCCTGCTTCTCCGCGACGTTCTTTAGCGTGGTGCGGGCGAGAAAGCGATCATAGGCCGACTTCACGGTGGCCCAATACTCATGTGCGCCGCAGGGTGTTTCGTCCGAGCAGACGGCGTTGCCGAACGGGCAACGGTCATTGTGCACGTTGTTCTCGAACGGCATCACAATGTCGGCGAGGTGGATTGTGCTGGCCTTTCGGGCGAGCCTGAATCCGCCGCCGACTCCCCTGGCCGAGGTCAGGATCCCCGAGCGGGTCATGTCCCTCAGCACCTTGGAAATGTAGTTCGCCGGCACGCCGGTCTCGTCGGCGATCTCCCTCGCGAGTACCGGATCGTCCTGTCCGTGTTGGGTGATATGGACCATCGCCCGTATGGCATATTCACTGGTTACCGTCAGCATTGTCGTTTTCCAGATAAGAGTATAAGGAGACTCACAAAGCCGGGCCGGCTCCACGCCGGGAAAACGCCGACCATAGTTCGGTTCTTCGGTGCGCTACCGCCGCCATTGCGACGAATCGACCTCCGCGCGACCACGTCCGATTCAAGTGTTCAACATGCCAAGACACCATCACCCAATGGACAACCATACGCACAACGCGGCCAATTGCAATACTTCCTTGACGATCATTGCATATCCTGGCGCGATTGGGCGATTGGCGCTTGTGGACCGTATGCACGGTCGCCCCCGGCCCGGCCTTGAACGTCTCATGGGGCGTGTTAGGGCATTCCCCGATTTCGTATGCCGGATCGACCGACATTCGCAACCCATCCAACGGCGAGAGCGCGCGCGGGCCTGGCACCGGTACAACCGACTTGCCGGCCAGCTTGCTGGCAGCCCGCGGCTCGGCACACAAGAGCGGGAAATGCTCCAGTCCAGCGGCAGGGTCGCTGCGGCTTGCGTGTCGAACTGGTCGCGCCGTCCCCGCGCGCCGCCGCGCACGATCAATGCCGTACAAACAGGTATCTCTATGTATTGATTGAGTAATGGCAGGATTGCCAGTTGCCAAGCGGCCTACGTCACGTGGCGCACGAGCACGGGCGACGGGAAGGAACGGCGTCAGACGCACGGCGATACCGACGGGGTGTGCCTCCGGATACGAGTAGGCGCCCGGCCATTCTTCGAGTGGCGCGTCCAACTTGGGAGTGTGAGGCGCGGGCAGATGTTCTCTCGGTTTGCATGGTATCAGGGCGAGGCTCCCGCCGAACCGGAATCACGCGCCGCTCACACGGAAGACCGGGCTCCAGGGGGATCGCCCTCCCAACCGCGGAGTATTCGACCCACCGCATGGAGAATTGACCGATCACAAGGCCCCAATACCACGCACGCGAACTTCTCGGGTACGACGGTTCGCCGTTGTCATTGCCAAGCGTGTATCGCCGCT
>JADFHG010000082.1 GCA_022567365.1 Planctomycetota bacterium
TGGGTTTCCGCCGATGGGTTCGAGCGTTTGGCGGTATCGACGGCCCACCGCCGCATCATGCTGAAGGCGTCGCCGGCCATTGACGGATTGAGGCGGGACGGCGTTCCGCGTAACGAAGGTGTAACCGGGTAGACTTGCCGGTCTTGCGCGCCTAGAGTCCGTTGAAAGACAATTTGCCTCCGTTTTAACCCGCTGGCGTCGACTGGGTTTGACCCGCCGCCAGCGGGTTTTTTTGGCCAGAGCGGCGTGGCGACGCGATTCCAGTTGCAATGACCGGGTGGCAGATCCCCTTCACTTACAGATTCGGGCGCGGCTCAAGACGCCCGCGATCGTTTTCCTTTGATTGGGGTGTCGTTGATCACCGTTTGCGTTGCGGTGACCGAGGCGCCGCGTTCGCGTCGGTCTTGCCGAACTTCGAGTCAACGTGTTTTTCCCGCGCGTTAAGGTGCGCCAGATTCTGCCGCACGGCCTTGGGCGAGAAACTGATCACGACCCATTCGTCCGTCACGGTGATGGCCGGACCCGCGATACCCAGGCTCAGGTAGCGGATGTCGTCGTCGGCGCGTTCGATCCTCAACGCGCCGGTCTCGCGCAGGTAGGTGTCGGCGTGGTCCAGCAGCTTCCATACGGCCGCGCGGACCTTGGCCGGTTCCCGGTCGATGGGGAACAGGATCGTCCGCGCTAGGGGAAACCTCAGCGCGTGTTGGGGATAGTCGTGGATGATGACGGGTCCGCGCAGGCGGTCGAGGATGTCATTGCGGATGGAAACGCCCGAGTCGGCTTCCAGGGCGTCCCAACACGCGCGGGTCTCCGCGCCGGCGCGGGGGCTTTGCGACGCGATGTAGGCCTCGGTCAACCGGCTCACGAGAATCTTGGGCGTTATGTCGAACGCGGCGAACGACGTCGCCGCCGGCGGTACGACGCCGGCGTGGTCTCCCGTCAGGAAGCGGGCGCTCGAGATCGGCACGAGCCGGTCCTCGCCTCGGTAGCGCTCGAACCGGGTAAACTCCACCGCGCGGTCCGACCGGCCCAGGCACCAGAGCGCACGCTCGACACCGGCGAGACCGAGGTTGTCGCTGACGCGCCGCGCCTTTGCCGCGAACGACTCGTCGGATGCGCCGATGACCTCGCGCAATCTCACGAAGTAGGCGGACGATGCGTCCGATCCGCCGCACCGCATCCAACCACGCGCGAACCACGGATCGTCGGCGAGGCTGACCGCGGGATCGTCGATTGTGTGTATGACCTTTTCGAGCGCGCTTTTCCCGATGGCGATTACATAGAAGTCGCCGACCCGCGCCCACGCCAACTCGGCCCAGTCGTCGAGACGGCGATCGACCAATACCCGCGTGTCTCGTTTGCCGACCAGCCGGTGGGATAGGGTCGAATGGTCCGTGCTCGTATGCGTGCTAAGGAGGCGTTGGATTCGTCCCTCGATCGCCGTGTTGTCGCCGCGACTGCGGACGATGAGCGCGGCCGAGAGGTGGGCAAGGCGATGACCACCGTCGCGCCGGCCGACCGCACCGATGTCAATGAGCGCTAGCGCCGTTGGGAATCGCAAAACCGCGGGCGCGGCGGCCAGGACGTCAAGCCAAGCGCGCAGCGTGTCATCGAGCCCGGCGAACAGACCGACCCCCTGGGCCTGATCGAGCAGTATCGCCGCAAGACCGAGAGCGGCTCGCGCGTCGCCCGTCGCCTGTTCTCCCGTCGGCGCGGCGAAAAAGACGGCGGCCACGGTCTGCGCGGGGACGGCCTTTATCAGATCCTCGGGAATCTCGGCGGCATGGGCCGCTCGCGGGTGCTCGGCGGCGGTCAGGAAACAGAGCAAGACGGCACACCGCACGTAGACCAATCTCTTAGACCTGTTCCTTGCCGTCCTCATAGTGAATGGTAGCTGTCAACATAAAGGTGCCGCTTTGACGTCTTTCCGGCATCTGTATAATGTCGGTTGTAAAGCGGATGACGTTGGCGCCGCTCGTCGCGAGCCATTCGTTGATCTGGTCCTCCACCATGCGAAAGTCGTCGCGATGGTCGCCGGGTGCCGCGAAAATCTTGAAGGGCATGGCCTTTTTGGTTCCTCCTGCCGGTTGTCTGAGGGCGCCTGTTCCACGAACCGCCGTTTTGGGCAGCGGCGGCTCCGGTTGGTGCCGAGTTCGCGTCGAGGCGGCCGGATGCCGTTCGCCGGACGCGCAAACTGCGCCGGTATGCTACCGGAAACAGGCAAGCAACGCGCCCACTCGTCGCAATTCGGCGGGTGTCTCAACCCGAATTACGAATTGGAGTAGACTAGCGTCATGCGTCGATCGTGGCGGATTAATGTTTCCCTGGCGCGGAAGATCAGCCTCCTGTTCGGGACGGCGGTTCTCCTCACAATCGTTGCGACGCTCGCGTTCCCCTGGTTGCAGTTGAAGCACTGGTATCACGAGGCGTTGCTCCAGGAGGCGCGCCGCATCGCGACGGCCACTCGGGGAGCGGTCGATCTGACCAACCCGGACTGGACGTTGGTCCAGGGGCGGCTCGATCAGACTTGGCCGCACCTGGCGGCTCGGGAAGGGCTTCCGCGCGAAGCGCCCATCCTGGTGGCGGTCGATCCGGCCTATCAATCGCGCCCACCGGGGGACGGGTTCCAACGGGATGCTATTGATCAGCTCAATCGCAATCGGAATCTCGCCTATTTCTGGCATATAGACGAGGGCGGTACGGTGTTTCGTCTGGCCATCGCCGTGCGGGCCGCGCACACGGACCAGCATCCCGGTACGCTACGCGGCGTTATCGACATTCACTTGCCGATGCGGATCGCATGGGCGCACGAGCAAAAGACATGGAACTTGATCATCACGCTCCTGGCCGGGGCGAGCGGTTCGGTACTCGCGATCGTCGTCTTTTACATGGTTACTCAACGGCTCGTGCTTTCGCCGGTGCATACGTTGCGCCGTGTCGCGGAGCAGGTGGCGAAGGGTGACCTCGACGTCCGTTCGGAGATTGCCGGGCGCGACGAGTTTCACGGTTTGTCGATCGCGTTCAACGAAATGCTTGCCAACCTCCAGGCCGCGCAGGAAGCGCAGCGCCGGGTCAACCGTTCTTTGGATGTCAAGCTCGGTGAGCTGGCGGAGACGAACGTCGCGCTGTTCGAAGCCAGTCGCATCAAGAGTGACTTCCTCTCGAACGTCAGCCATGAACTGCGGACGCCTCTCGTGTCGATCATAGGTTTCGCGGAACTCCTGCGCGACGCATACGAGAGCCCCAACGTCGATCGGAAACGGCTGGCCCGCTATTCGGAGAACATTTTGACGAGCGGCCGAAGCCTGCTCGACATCATCAACGATCTGCTCGATCTCGCGAAGATCGAAGCGGGGAAGATTGAACTCCACATTTCGGAGTTCTCGATCGGAACATTGTGCAAGGATCTCGCCGACTTCATTCAACCGCGTGTCGATTCGCGTAAGCAGGGCTTCGAGATCGAAATCGGCGACGAGCTGCCGTCGTTCCGGAGTGATTCGGGCAAGATCAAGCAGATTCTGTACAACCTGTTGAGCAACGCCGTCAAGTTCACGCCGGAGGGGGGCTCGATCACACTGCGCGTCGGTCGTGACGGCGCGGATTGGGTGCGTCTCAGCGTCAGCGACACGGGACCGGGCATCCCCGTGAACAAGCGGGAAACGGTTTTTGAGAAGTTCCGGCAGCTTGATTCCTCGCGGACGCGGGAATACGAAGGCACGGGACTCGGTCTGGCGATCACCCGGGAACTCGTACAGATACTCGGGGGTCGCATCGAACTCGAAAGTGAGGTCGGGGTGGGTTCGACATTCAAGGTAGTCTTGCCGGCGGTCGCGCCGCAGCGAGGTGCCGGTAGAGCGGCCCGCGCGCGCTGAATGGCCTCGGCAGGGCCGTTGGCGCGTGAGAATCTGCCACGCGCGATAACCGCGATATGGACAGGTTGCCGCGGGGCGCGTAGGATTAATAGGACGGTTCCACCGGCGTTGGTGCGTTGAAGACGCGGGCGACTGTTGGTGTGTTTCGATGGAAACATGGCGACCGGCAGCACATCCTGGGCGCAGGTGGCGGCTGCACTGGTGCAAACCTCAAGGGGCGAAAGCGCCCAGCGGGGGATTCTCTGGTTCTTTCTGGTCGTTGTGGCGCTGGCGCTCGTCGCCGTTGTGATCGCTTTTCTGAGGCGCCGAATGCGCCGGGTTGACGAACCGGTGGCCTCGGAATTCAGTCTGGAGCAGCTTCGCGAGCTGCGGGATTGCGGCGAGTTGACTGTACAGGAATATGAGATACTGCGGCGCCGAACCCTTGACGCCACTCGGCGCGCGGCCGTTTGAGGACGTGCGAACGCCCCTGCCTGTACTGGCAGGCGACCCGGCAGGGCGCGTTTTGGGCGAACGGGGCTGAGCAAGGCGGTTCTCGCCGGCGCGTGGAAGTGGATTCGTGCCGACCGTCCGCTAAGATCCCGGGGAGGCAATGGGAGTTTCCTTGGATTCGAGGGGGCGTCGGTAACGTGTCGATACACATGGCGTCGGGGTTACGTCATGGGTGCGATCCCGGCTGGAAACGAGCCGGCAGCGGCGGGAGCGATTGAGTCATGCCACACATTCGCAGGGGTAGCGGAGGAAACGGCGGCGATGGTCCGCGCAGCCGGCGTACGACGCTATGCAGCTTTTGCGGCAAGAGCCAGCGCGACGTCGGTCCGATGGTGGAGGGACCCAAGGGCGTCTACATCTGCAAGTCTTGCGTCGAACTCTGCCACAACATCATCAAGCAGGAGATGCGGCGGTCGGGCACGGCACAAACCGCCGTGGACGAGATCCCCAAACCGCGCGATATACGCGACTTTCTCGCCGAGTACGTCGTCGGGCAGGAGCGTGCGAAGCGCACGCTCGGCGTGGCCGTACACAATCATTATAAGCGCCTGCACCACTCGGACGTTGCCGTCGCTGATGACGTCGAACTGGACAAGAGCAATGTCCTCATCATCGGACCGACCGGATCGGGAAAGACGCTGCTTGCGAGGATGCTCTCACGCACGCTTGACGTGCCGTTCGCCATTGGAGACGCGACGACGCTTACGGAGGCGGGATACGTCGGCGAGGACGTCGAGAACATTTTGCTGAGGCTCTTGCAGAATGCCGAGTACGACGTCGACGTCGCACAGCGCGGCATCATCTATATCGACGAGATCGACAAGATCGGGCGGACTTCGCACAACGTCAGCATCACGCGCGACGTGTCCGGCGAAGGCGTCCAGCAGAGCCTGCTCAAGATGCTCGAGGGCAGCATTTCGAACATCCCGCCGCAGGGCGGAAGAAAACACCCCGAGCAACAGTATATTCAGATCGACACGACGAACATCCTGTTCATCTGCGGCGGTACGTTCGTCGGACTCACGGACATCATCAAACGTCGCCTCGGGCACAGTTCGATCGGCTTTGCCAACGAGGGAGACGCCCCCAAGCTCTCGGCGACGGAGGAGGGTGAGATTCTCGCCCAGGTCGTCCCCGAGGATCTTGTCGAATACGGAATGATCCCCGAGCTCGTGGGGCGGCTTCCGGTGCTCACGACGCTCGACCCGCTCGACGGCGACGCGCTGGTCCGCATCCTGACCGAACCCAAGAACGCCCTCGTCAAACAGTATCAGAAGTTCTTCGAGTTCGAGAACTGTCAGCTCGAGTTCTCGAAAGGCGCCCTTCGTTTGATCGCCGATAGGGCGCTGGAGCGCGAGACGGGGGCACGCGCGCTACGGGCGGTGATGGAGGATATCATGCTCGATCCGATGTACGATCTCCCCGATCGGCCCCAGTCCGGAAAGAAGCTCGTCACCGAGGCCGTCGTTATGGGCAAAGAGACTCTCTTGTCGGCGAAATCGCGGCGTCGGCGTGAATCCGCCTGAGCGGACGGCGCCGAGTTGCGCGCGGCGGGCAAACCAACGACCACACCATCTCTCTCGTTTTGACGGCATTATCGGCAGCGCTGAAAACGTCGTTTTTTTCGGCGCTTGCCGCCGAACCGATCGAGCCTCGGACCACCTCGCCTCGGGGGCGCCTCGCGTGGAGTCGGCGGCGACATTGCAACCGATATCGTAGCCTTTCGCGGGAAGCGCGGGTACTCGGCGGGTGTCGCCGGGACGCCCTTCCAAACGCGCGCGGTCGCGCCGATTCCGCATTCGGGTGAAACTCAAATGGCCGTAATGCTCATGTGCCCCAGGCTCCAGTGCCGTGCGATTCTGCGCGTCCCCGACAACGTGCGAGGCAAGAAGGTGCGCTGCAGTGAATGCGGGACGGCGTTTTTCGTGCCCGCTTCAGGGAACTCGCCGTCAAGTCAGAAGAAGCCGGCAAGTGTACCGGCGACGCCGGAATAACCCTCACATCCGACGGTTCCTCGACATTGACCCGTCGCATTCGTCAGCCCAAGCGCATTTACCGCAGGAGACCAGAACAGAAAACGAGCGGTGTGCCGAGTGCGATGGCCAACGCGACGAACGGCAGCGTTCGCTGCGCGGATCGGAAGAGCCCGATAATCGCGCAGACGATTGCGGCGATCCAGAGGAACGGGCACGCCAGTTCAAACAGGATCATGACGATCAACCGATTCGGGATACGCCCGCCGTTTCGCTCTATCTCGGCCGTCCAAAAGCCCATGACGGCGTTCAGCTGATTGCCTGACGTTTCCGGCGCGTTCGCGAGGGCCTCGAGTTGCGGCAGATACGGCGCCATCGTAACGAGCATACCGACGGCACAACCGATGCAGGCTAGCGCAAGGCAAACCGCCGCGAGCCCGAACTTGTCTGTGCCGACATCGCGCGCGCTCGCTTGATGCGGATGCGCGTACGGTTCACCGGGTGCATCCGCCTGCGGTTGAGCGGGGGCGGCCTGAGGCGCCTCGTCGGAGACCTCCAGCGTGGACTGAGCCGGTGCCGCGACCTGAAGTCGGCAATACGGACAGGCGACGGGGCGGTTTGCCCACTCCTCGTCCACCTCGATGGGTTGATTGCACGACGGGCATGGGAACTGAATAGCCATGGTGGCAATCCTACCGAAGCCACACGGGCCTGCCAAATGGTCACGAGCGGACGGGAGGCACGTCCGCATACCGAACTTGCGTACGGCGGCGGACGAGTCCGTGCGGTCTGACTTCATGCCGGATGATGCGTCCCATACATCGAGGGTCTCGACGGACCACGCCCTCGCCACGTCGCATCGCAAGGTTGCGCGGGCCAAAGGCCGCCAACAGTACTTGACATTATGACGATTTTCACATATACATATGACTAACTAGTCGTCAGGGCGTGTCGCGTTTCACGCAAGTGGCGTACCGGCACCGGCTAGCCGGGCTGTCGGTCCGGCTTGCTGGTCGCCCTCGGGTGTGATTTCGACGACTCGCCCGCCCCAGCCGGGGGCGGCTGGGCTACAGGTTCCAGACCTGCCGGCACCTTCGGACCCATGGCGGCTGAGCGACAACGACCTTGGCTGCACAGATCGGACCGATATGGCCCGCGGGCCACGCTCGACCTTGGCGATAGGGGGAAAGGATCCGAAGCATGAAAGACGCAGGCCAAGAATCTCGTGGCTCCGCCACTCGGCCGAAAGGGCATATGGCACACTCCCCCTCGAGTGCGGTCTTGACGTCCGGGCAACCCCAGCCGGGGGCGGCTGGGCTACAAGCTGCGGTCCTGCCGGTGAGCGCAGCGCGGGGCAAAGTCGACGCGCCCGCGGAATGGCGGCATTGGTTGACCGGTTTGACGCTCGCGCTCCTGCTGTTCGAGGCGATAACCGGTTTCGCGGCGTACCTGCCGTTCTCCGCGTTCAACCAATTCGGTTTGCTATGGCACACGCTGGTCGGCGTGCTGATGGTCATCCCGGTCGGTGCGTACATCGGGCGCCACTGGTGGCTGCGGTTTCGCGGGAAATTCAGTCACTATCAGTTACTCGGATACTTTTCCTTCTTCATGCTCGCGACGTTGTTCGTCAGCGGATTCGTGCTGACCTGGCAGGCGGCGTTCGGTACGCGCATCAGTTACGGCTGGGACCTCATTCACCTCGTCACGGGAATCGTGCTCGTGTTCGCGGTGGTTGCGCACACGGTGCTTCTTTGGGTACGCAAGGTGAAATCCCCGGAGGCGGCGACCGCGTTGTCTTCCGGCAAACGCTCGTTTCTTTGGCAAATGGGCATCGCGACCGCGCTGTTGTTGGCGGTACACGTGGGGTCGGTAGCACTGTACGACGCCGCACCGGTCAACAACGAATTCCCCGCCGACTACAGTTGGAAGTTCGGGACCGAGCGCCCGTTCGCGCCGAGTCTGGTGCGGACCGAGAGCGGTTGGGCTTACGACCCATCCACGCTGGCGGGATCGAGCGGATGCGGGACCAGCGGGTGCCACAGCGAGATCCTCGCCGAGTGGGAACCGAGCGCCCATCGTTACGCATCTTCCGATATCGCGTTCCAGGCCGTACAGCGCATCATGCTCGATGACGTGGGCGCCGAGGCGACGCGATACTGCGCGGGCTGCCACGATCCGATCGCACTTCTCTCGGGCAACAAGAACGTCAACGTCGAAGGATTGACTTCGGTCGGCGCCGACGACGGCGTGTCGTGCATCGTCTGCCATGCGATTACCGAGACCGACGTTCGCGGCAACGCGGACTTTACGATCGCACAACCGGTGCGCTACATCGGTGAGCGCAAGGAGGGTGCGCTGAACAAGTGGGTAAGCGATTTCCTCATTCGCGCGTTCCCCACGCAGCACAAGGAGAGCTTCGCGAAGCCGCTGTACAAGACAGCCGAATTCTGCGCCGCCTGCCACAAGCAGTTCATCAACGAGGAGGTCAACCAGATCGGGTGGGTACAGCTTCAAAACCAGTATGACAATTGGCGCAAGAGCCGGTGGTATCACGACAACGACGCGACCAAGAGCATTACTTGCCGTGAGTGCCATATGCCGTTGGTCGATTCCACCGACCCGGCCGCAGGCGATACGGCCGACTACAACCGATCCGCCGACGATGGCAAACACCGTTCGCACAGGTTCCTGGCTTCGAACCAGTTTATGCCGCTTCTTATGGACCTGCCCGGGGCCAAGGAGCACGTTGAGTTGACCGAGGCGTGGCTTCGCGGGGAGATCGAGATCCCCGAGATTGCGGACAAATGGACGGTCGGCCCGGTGATCCGGCTGGAGCTGGTCGGACCGGAAAGCGTCAAGCCGGGCGAACAGGTCGACGTGCAGATCATCGTGACCAACAACAAGACCGGTCACAACTTTCCGACGGGTCCGCTGGACATCATCCGAAGCTGGATCGAGTTGACCGTGACCGACGAGAACGGTACGGTCGTGCATGAAGTCGGCAAACCCGATGAGCATGGGGTGATGGCCGAGGGGACGATGGTCTTCAAGGCCGAGGGTATTGACAAATACGGCAACGACATCGACGTCCACAACCTGTGGGAGATGGTCGGCGCGCGTTTCAAGAGGTCGCTGTTTCCCGGGATGAGCGATGCCGAAACCTACTCGTTTAGCTGTCCGGGTTTGGAAACGCCGGTCGTTTTGGAATCGGACACCGAAGACAACGATGTCGTATTCGACGCGCCGAACAAGGGAGGCGAACTCACGGTGACTGCGGTGCTCAACTATCAGAAGGCGGACGCAGCGTTTCTGGACCGCCTCTTCGGCGCGGCGGCTGGGGTCCGCACGCCCATTACGCAAATGTCGACGGACACCCTCAAGATACGCGTGGAACGATAACGGGTGCCGCGTTTGGACAAACGTCGCCGCCTGCTGTTGCGTTGGATGATTCTGAGCGGGCTGGCGGTGGTGGCGACGATCGCGTGGGCGCTGACGAACCGTCCGACGGACGAAGAGGCCGTGGTTCCCGGCGCGAACGTCGAAGGCATCACCTCGGTGCTCACGCGCGAGGCCCCGGCAGACGTAGTGCCGTTCCGCTTCAGGAACGTGACGGAGGAAGTCGGGGTCCGGTTCGTACACTTCCCGGCAGCGCGGGCGTCGCAGCTTCCCGAAGACATGGGCTCCGGCGTGGCGTGCGGCGACTACGACGGCGACGGATTCACCGACCTCTTCTTCGTGAACTTCTCCAGCAGCATCGTCCCGGGTGCAGCAACCAGCTCGCCGCCCGGTCGGTCGGTTCTCTATCGCAACGTGGACGGACGCTCTTTCGTCGACGTCACGGCGGAAGCGGGGATCGAACATATTGGTTGGGGGCTCGGCGCCGCCTGGGGAGATTACGACAACGACGGCGACCTTGACCTCTACATCACCGGCCTGGCAAGCCAGCCTGCTGGCGGCGGGAACGCACTATTGCAAAACCTCGGCGACGGCACGTTTCGCGACGTCACGACTGCAAGCGGCACGGGGGACAAGCGATTCAGCGCCGGTTGCTCGTGGGGCGATTTCAACCGC